>NZ_JAKZGG010000003.1:0-269765 GCF_022549455.1 Acinetobacter sp. NIPH 1852
ATAATAAAAATAATAAATATTTGAAAAATATATGTTTATAATATTATCTTGGATTGCTTAGGACTACTGTTAGACGGACACCGCTTCCGCCAAATATCTAAATAAGCCCTTGTTTTTACAAGGGCTTATTTTTTATTCAATATTGTGCCCCATAAAAGCCCCCATAAAATTCTGGATTGGATAAAATAAGAATTAAATGGGAAGACCGCATTAGAAAGTTTTAAATGTGATTGGTCATTGTAAGCCCATTATATTGCAAAATATTTTTACGATTGATGGGCATTTTGTGAGTCAATAATACAAGTGTAGATTATGAGGGGCGTGGAACTTCATTAAAAATATCATAGGAGGGTGGGTTGTTCGTTAATCAACTGATTTTTCTGCTTAATTCCAATCGATGCTCTATTCGTTCTTTTCTTTAAAACGGTACTTGCATTTCAGGCAGAGATAATCCTGAAAAATATTCTTATCAATAATCACCCCAGCTTTTTTTCCGAAAATATTGCCCACCCAGCCACCTGTAATGCCTACACTAATCGCTCCAACAAATGTTCCAACAGTACCACCGACAATCACACCTAAAGGACCTGCCACCGTACCAATGGCTGCCCCAACAGAAGCACCTGTTGCAGCACCCCCGACTGTGCCTGCTGTAGTTCCAGCCGCGGTCATTAAAACACCACCAGTTGTTCTCAGCAATTTATCATGATCACGCTTTTCAACTTCTGTGGAACCACATTTAGGGCATTGTATTAATTTGTCCATAAAATTATCCTGTGTTGCTTTATTAAATGACGCAGTGGGTTGGGCTACATCAGAAGAATGAATAAATCACCATACTTATAGTCAGTAGATTTTTGAATGATGCATATCTACCAGTCGCGTCTTTGTTTTGATTTTAGCTGAACATTGACACAAATCTTTATAGATCATGTAAATACTTGTACTTTGAGTAACTCGGCTATCCAGTCTGAAAATACGCGTACCGCTGGTGTAAGAAAACGCTGATGTGGGTAAAGTAAAGTCACTAAAACAGGCGATGGGCACCAGTCTTGTAATACCGCGATGAGTCTCTTTTCTTTCAGGTGTTTCGATACAATTCGTTCCGCAAGTTGCGCTATTCCGTATCCCTCAAGACACATTTTTATATAAAGTTCAGTCTCATTGACGGCTAACGCTATCTATTACTTCATGGCCTTTGGCGCGGGGTTAGGGATTACTCTACAGACTACGCTAAATGGGCAGATCATTTGCAAGCTTTGGTTCATAAATAAATTGGGATTTATCGAATTATAAGGTACTTACTAAATTGCTAACGATTCAACTTAATTGATGTGCTTACGGAATTGAATAGGGGTTACTCCACTCCATTTCTTAAATGCTCGTGCAAAATTAGCAGGCTGGATATATCCTAAATAAATCGCAATTTCTTGTATTTCCATATCACTACTCAATAAAAGTCTCGCTGCTTCTTGATATTTTACTTCATCTAATAAACTAAGATATGAGACGCCAACTTCGTTGAGATGTCTTCTTAATGTTCGGTTAGACATGTGCAAACGTTGGGCAATTATATCTAAAGATGGATAGCCTTTATGAGGCGTCAGTACTAATTCTGTCTTGACTCGTAAACCAATATCTTTGATTTGTGCTGAAAAGCGGATTTGCTCAGCTTCACATTGAACTAATGCTGATTGGAATGCGGTTTGATCTGCCATTTTTGTAGGCAAATCAATAATCGAAGAAGAATAACAAATTTGATTTTTTTCTTGGTTAAAAAGAATCTTGGGTAATCGTTGTAAGAAATATTGATGATAAGGTGGTTCAGACCAGTCCACTCGAAGTTCCACATCTGATAAATCATGTTTGGCTAATGCTTGAGCAGTTTGAATAACACCAATCATTAAGCATTCATAAAAAAAACGTCTCAATATTTCAGCTTGTTCAGGTTGTTGGCTAATAACAGGATGTGTTTGTTTTATTTCAATAATCGATTTTTTATTTTCTTCATAAAAATTAATTTTATAGTCTTTTAATCGCATATTAAAAAACTGCGTTGCCAGTTCTAGGGCATTGCGCAATGACGGACTACTCATTAATGCATATCCCATCGGACCATGCGCGGTCAGTCTAAGCTTTAATCCATATTCATATCCCAATCCAATATCTTGAGCTAGCGTCAAACTCACCCAAGCTAGCTTTGACCATTGAATAGGTGTGATGCGAGCATCTAATTGATTGAGCAGTGCTAAAGGTATTTTACTTTGATGCAAAATCTCGGATGCTGAAAACCCTTTTTCGACCATGATCTCTAGCAATAAATGGGCATAGGAAATAGGAATACTGGCTTTTGATAATCCATAGGGATCTTTCATTTCTATTTTTATATTGGCCGAAAATGATTGGTAGTATGTCTGAACTTCGTCTCACGCTCAAGTTTTATATCGTTGATACTCTGATCATTCTGTTGATTTGAGTATTGATGATGAGCTTACCTCGTCCGTTAAAAGATGCCCCTGTGGTTATTACAGGTGCTTCATCTGGTATAGGTGAAGAACTTACCAAACAATTCGCGGCACGTGGTTATTCGTTGATTTTGGTTGCGAGACGAGTTGATAAATTAGAGATTCTAGCTGCGACTTTGCGCCAAAAATATCAAGTTGAAGTGAATTTACGCCCATGTGATCTTGCTGATCGTGATGCAAGAGCACAATTCCGAAAAGAATTAGAAAAGATAGATGTTTCCATCTTATGTAATAACGCTGGCTTTGCCACCTTTGGTCGATTGCATGAATTGGATGCTGATCGAGAGCGTGAAGAAACAGAAGTGAATGTGGTTGCGGTGCAAGATCTGACTTTAGCTGTTTTACCAAAGATGATTCAACGTAAAAGTGGCGCAATCTTAATTGTGGGATCTACTTCTGGTCACCAACCTACACCTGCAAATGCAACCTATGCAGCGACAAAGGCCTTTGCAAACTCATTTGCTGAATCTTTACATAGCGAGCTAAATGGAACTGGTGTGACTTGTACCTTATTAGCACCGGGTCCAACTATCACAGAATTTAATGAAGTGGCAGGCATCTCAAAAATCGATGGTATGGGCGGCAGCTTGGTGTGGGTGACGGCAAAGCGTGTTGCCACAGAAGCGATTCGAGGGATGGAATGTAATCGGCGAATTGTAATTCCGGGATTGGTCGCACAAGCACAAACGCTGGGAGGTAGATATACACCACGCATCATTTTATTACCGATTTTAAAACAGGTCTTTTTGAGGCTAAAAGCATGAGACAGTTGATTCATGATTTGAGTACACCGATTGGTTTGGCGAACCTCGGAAATAAGCTGTATCGCAACGCCCAATACTTAACCGCGGTACTGGAAGTCGATGAAAAGAAAATGGCACGTTGGTTGCCAGCAGGTATGAAATTAGCAAAACCAGCTAGAGCTGATTTGTTCTGTGCTTATTTCCCAGAGAATGTGTATACGGGTGCTTACCATGAAGCAGGTTTATTCGTACATATTCAGGTAGGTAATAGAACAGGTATCTTTTGTCCTTGGATGATTTTAGACGATGACCGCGCCATGATTATAGGTCGAGAGCTATTGGGTTATCCGAAAAAAATGGGGGAAATCAGTTGGGATAATGATGGCACCCGTATTCTCTCTCACGCTTCACGTCGTGGGACCATGCTCATTGAAATGAATGCAAAACTGGGAGGTGTCATCGCTGATGCGCCGTATATTTTAGGTTTGCCGCATCGTAATATCACCGGTGGTTTAGGTTTGGCATTACCTAGAGAAGTTCGGTTCACACCTAAAGAACATCCGATTGAAGTCCGTCAAGTCGAGATGGAGTTACGCTTTACAGGTACAGAGCATGACCCGTTGCATGAAATGGGTTTAGGTGAGGTCGTAGAGGCACGGATACATCGTTGCGATTTATCTGGTGGTTTGATTCCACCCATACAAATTCCACGTTTTAGAACACCACTTTTTCTGATGCGTCAGTTTAATCCACGTGTCTTATAGGGGAGTATGAGCGATGCTTACAAACGATATAATTTCTAAAGATGTAAAGCTAAGCCCTCAACAGATTTCTGCAAGCATTGATTTTCCTGTACGGAGTTTGAATTTAAGCTTCTCCGATGAAATTCCTGAGTTTTGGTTTGCAAATAATGCTTTTTTAACAAGCTTTTTAGCTGCTTTATCTAGTGCTTTTCCAGATGGAGAACGGCAATTTATCCATAGTGTCCGTAATTATCAATCGCAGATTGATGATCCAGTGCTATTAAAGCAGGTCAGGGCATTTATCGGTCAGGAAGCCCATCATGGTAAGGAGCATGATCAGTTAAATGATTTAATGCGAAAACGAGGTTATCCGATTGATCGAATTTATAAGCGTTTTAAGAAAATGAATAAGATGATGCAACAGACTTTTAGTCCAGCACATCAATTAGCTTCTACCGTTTGTATGGAACACCTCACGGCGATTATGGCTGATTACTTCATCAGTAAAAATACCCAAGATTTGGATAAATTCGATATTGGTTTACGCAAAATCTGGGCATGGCATGCCATTGAAGAAACTGAGCACAAAGCAGTGGCTTTTGACGTTTATCAATCATTAGTGAATCGTCCGTATTTTTTAAGATTAGTGATGCTAGAAACCACATTATTCTTTGTGTTCATCACAAGTAGAGGCACGCTTGAGTTATTAAAGCATTCTGGACAACGCAAAAACTTGAAAAATTGGAATGAGGGTTTACGTTTTTTATTTGGACGAAATGGACTTGTACGTCAAATCAGCCAAGATTATTTCGATTTTTTTGCACTCGACTTCCATCCATGGCAACACGATAACCGAGTGACGGCAGAACAGTTAAAACGTAAATATCAAATTATTTAATTCCAACCATAATTTAATAAATAGGTCTATTCGATGAAACAATCACAAACGAAACAGTTAAGCCCTTTGCAACAACCACTTAAATTGGCTTGCGGGATCAGCATTCCAAACCGAATCGTAAAATCAGCGATGAGTGAACAGTTGGCAGATCGACATGGCTCGCCAACTACTGATTTACAACAACTTTATGCTGCATGGGCGAGAGGCGGTACAGGGCTTTTAATCACTGGCAATGTGATGATTGATCACCGTGCCTTTGTTGAACCCAGAAATGTTGTCCTCGAAGATGAAAAATTCTTACAGGCAAATAGATTGTGGGCGCAAGCTGCACAGGCGAATGGCAGTAAGATTATGATGCAAATTAACCATCCTGGTCGTGTTGCGGTTTTACCTTTGTTAAAAAAGCCAATCGCACCCTCAGCAGTTGGCTTAGATTTGCCTATGATGAGTGTGATTCGTATGCCACGTGCGATGAGTGAGTCTGAGATTTTGGAGCAGATTCAACGTTTTGCCAATACGGCTGCATTGGCTATAAAAGCGGGTTTTGACGGCGTGCAAATCCATGCCGCACATGGGTATTTGTTATCACAATTTCTATCACCTTTATCCAACATTCGTACCGATCAATGGGGGGGAAATCCTGAAAATCGACGACGCATGTTAATAGAAACGGTTAGAGCTGTACGCCAAGAGATTGGTAAAAATAAAATCTTGAGCGTCAAATTAAACTCTGCTGATTTTCAAAAGGGTGGTTTGAGTCAAGAAGAGTCAATAAAAATTGCTTTAGCTCTGGAAGCTGAGGGCATCGATCTATTAGAGATTTCAGGTGGTAATTATGAATCCCCTGCGCAGTTAGGCTATGCGTCTGATCGATCTGTACAGCGTGATGCATATTTTCTTGATTACGCTACTGAACTTCGCAAACAAAGTAAATTACTAATCATGCTGACAGGCGGACTGCGAGATGCTGATTTTATGAATCGTATTGTGGCTGATGGAACAGTAGATTTAATTGGTTTGGCGCGGCCATTTGCTTTGCAACCTGATTTAGCCAAACAACTATTGGCAGGAAAGTCTGTAAAAGAATCCGCGACTATTCCTCATCTTGGCTATAAACCAGTAGATGCTTATCTGCAACTGGCTTGGCATTCCGCGCAGTTCCGTAGAATTAGTGGCGGTCAGCAACCTAGGGCCATTAAAGGATTAATTAAAACACTGATCGCATTTGGTCCACGTATGGGGTTTAACATTTTGACACAGGGTTAGTAGTCAGCCTTTATTATATAAAGAGTTTTATCATGAATAGTTTATTCAAAGAGAATCATACCATTGTTCCTCGACGTCCAATATTTGATTTTGCTCAAACACCCAACCACTGGATTTATGATGATCCAATAGTTTCACAAATATTAAATTCACTTAATCCGATTACACCAGCATCAGAGCGTTGGTTCTGTCAGACATTTAGAGATGCGCTCCCATTTATTCAAGATGAACAATTAAAAGAGGCCGCAATTGCGTTTATTAAACAAGAGGGTGCTCATAGTTATGGGCATACTCTCGGGACTCGACATATAGAGGCTTTAGGTATTGATTTACGTGGTTATACCACGATGATGGATTGGATATTTAATGACATGATTGGCCCAAAACCATTAGGCTATGAATTGAAGCACCCACGCTTAAAATCAACTTGGTTAGCTACCCGCTTAGCAATGGTGGCCGCTGCTGAACATTTAACGGGTGTGTTAGGGCATTGGGTTCTAAATGCAGAAGGGCTACAAGAAGCACCTGTAGATGTGCAAATGCTACGTCTATTGCAATGGCATGGTGCTGAAGAAGTTGAACATCGTGAAGTGGCAGATGCCATGTTTAGACACTTAAGCAATAACATTGTGTTGCGAACAGGTACGGCTGTTTTTACTTTCCCTTTATTTATCTTATTGGCCTATGTAGCTGTGGAAACTTTGGTCGCAAAAGATCCCCAATTACCGCATCGCTTTCGATTCAAAGATTATTTCCGTGCAGCAAGGCAAGATCGTGTGCCTAGAGTGGAGTATGTATTACGAGCCTGTTTACGCTATTTCAATCCTAAGCATAGCCCCTTACATGAAGGTTCAACGGAACAGGCATTGGCATATTTAAATCTAATGCCACAGTTCAAATGATTTTTTAGGAAAACTGTAATATGAATCCAATATCACAAGCTAAACATGAAAAACTGGATATTTCTTGTCTTGATCATTTCTATAAAGCTAGCTTATCCACTCACCATCTAACACGATTAAATAAGGAGCTGGGAGTAACTTTTTGAATTTACTGGGTCAGGATATTGTGAACCTCATAAAATATATTTGAATTGCTATTCTCACAGACTAACCGATCACTCAAAAAAGTAACAAAAGCAAAATGATTGTCGAGAGGGGAATTGGCACGGCCAATCCATTAAAAGCACCCTGCAAATTAGACGAATGTTGTCTAACTTTGAGGGTGTAGTTCAATCAAAGATGGAGTTTTTTTGTGGGTCAAATAGCTTAGATTCAAAGTACAAAACTACATTGTGTAAGATCAAAAAATCTTATTTGATTTGTTCTAAACCTTGATCATCGATAATTTGAGTTGCTAGGGGAGACTTCACAAATTGGATTAACTCCTTTGCTAATTCCTTATGGTTAGAATTTTTTCCCATACCTGCTGAGAATATAGTTACTTTTTGAAAAGGGGCTGGAATAGGTCCAACTAACTCGACTTGCCCATATTTGCCAGTGAAGGGTATGTATTGAGGAAATTTGATTTTCCATTGGCACCCTTAATTTTAGGTTTTGTTCTCGGTGAATTGATGGAGTCAAATCTACGCCGTGCGCTTTCTATTTCCCATGGTGAATTGAGTATTCTGTGGGATAGTAATATAAGTATAGGATTATGGGTGATGTCTGGACTGCTCTTGATATTACCTTTTGTAAGAAAATACTTATTCATTAAGAAAAATATGCATAAGTAACGTCTTTAAGGTCAGGATTCCTGACCTTTTTTCATTCTGTGATGTAACGTTAATTTTGGGCTTATTACTTGATGGTATTACTAAAGGCTTATTCGGCAAAAATAACTCTCAAATGAATAATCCTGTATCTAAAATCTAACGTACATTCAATTGGCAAGTGCATCATAGAAAACATTTTGAACGTCTGGTCAAAAAATTTGAGGCATAAAGCCTTTAAAAATCATAATAATCCATTTACAAATACATTAATGTAAATGATAATTAATATCATTAATGCTGTATTGCATTGTTTATTCTAATGTTATGCATTTTTAACCATTCTCAGACGGTCTTTGCTTTAAGAAATAGTGATTCGATAACGTACTTCAAATAAGTTATTGATTTCAATTTTTCTAGCTTAGAGGTCAGTTGTGTTTAGAACAACTTATGTTCTTGATTAAATTTAGTGAACCTATATGTCCAAATCTCCCAACACTCATACACTTGTCCAACCACATGCATTGGCTATCGCAATTGTTTTATCAATGGGGCTCATGTCTCAGACTTACGCAGAAAGCTCAAAGCCTCCGATAGAGACTGAAGATAAACGTGTAGCGAATGTGAATGCTCAGAATCAAATTTATCAGATGACTCCGATTGTTGTACAAGCTGAAAAAGAAGATACCATTCAGTTTGGGCAAAGTGTTTTAAACCAAAAAGCGATTGATCGTTATCAAGCCAATAATGTTGCGCAATTATTGGATAACATGCCAAGTGTTGGTTCTGCAGGTTCACCAAGACCAGGTGGTCAAACGATCAATATCCTTGGGATGGGTGGCGTTGAGGATGTGCCGATTAGCTTGGATGATTCGATTAAAAGTTTTGATAAATATCGTCAAGGTTCGGTTTTTATTGAACCAGAAATTTTAAAGAAAATTACTGTAGATAAAGGTCCACATAATGTTGAAGTAGGAAATGGTGGCTTCGGCGGTAAAGTCACTTTAGAAACCAAAGACGCCACCGATTTGCTTATTAGTGATAACAATGTTGGTGCTTTTTTAAAGTATTCACGCTTCTCAAATAATGCACAAAATACCTATACTGGGGCAGTTTATGGTCAGACTGAAAATGGTCTGGCTGATGGGATGTTGTACTATACCAATCGAGATAGTGGGGATGTGAAACGCCCAGACGGCAGCAAATTTCTATACTCTGCACAAGAGCAAAATACCTATTTAGCTAAGCTTAATTTTCATCCTACAGACAGCCAAAAAATTACGCTAAATGCGATGCAAAGTGGTCATAAAGGTTGGGAACCATTTGCGGCCATGCGTGATCAAGACGCTGTACCAACTGAGGCAGATATTAAAAAATATGGTTATGAGGAAGCTTGGAAACGCCGTCTGGTTTATCGTGATCAGAACGATACCAGCTATTCGATTGGCTATGAACTCAATCCAGAATCAAATCCATATCTAAATTTGAAAGCCGTTGCATCCTATTCCAAGACGGATCAACACGACCAAAGATTACCTAGTGTTAATGCTTCTGCAGCATTATTGGGTAATGAAAGTTGGGTGAAGTATACCAATACTGCATTTAAGCTCAGTAACATTAGCAATATTGAAACCCAATACGGTACGCATAAATTAAAAGTGGGTACGCAATATCAAAAAATGGAACAGAACTCACTTCTTTACGATAAGAATAATTCAAATAAACCTGATTATAACTTTGGCTATTATGAGCCGAACTATATGCCATCAGGGCATCAGCAGATGTTGAGTGCATTTGTAGAAGACCAGTATCAAATCAACGATTTCACGATTACTCCTTCGATTCGCTACGATCATATTACCAATACAGGCACTCAAAACCGCGCACCACGTTTTAATGATCCAAGTGCAGGGCATGATTATTCTAGTAAAACCTATACAGGTTGGTCGCCAAGATTAGCATTGGCATGGAAGCAGGCGGATTATCTGACGTGGTTTGCCAATATCAGTAAAACATGGCGTGCCCCACGTGTAGACGAACAATATTATGTGCAATCAGCAATGACTTCGGTGCCATCAACCAGTCGTTATTTATTGCCAGAAAAAATGCTTGCGATCCGTTTAGGAAGTGAAATGAACTTTGATGATGTCTTTGCGACAGATGATCATCTACAAGTTCGTCTGACTTATCACCGTAATCGCGGTGGCGATGAAATCTTCCGTAACCGATCGACTTTCTGTAAAGCACAAGCAGAAAACAATGCCAATGGTGGCAATGGCAGCATCAATGATTGTAATGGAAAGTATCATCATGGCTTCTATCGCAATGTCACAGACTATACGATCAAAGCGTATGAGGCGGAGATTTTCTATAATCAGCCGACTTGGTTTACAGGTTTAACCTATTCATATATTCGGGGACAACGTGATAATTCTCCCGTGAACCCATGGTTTGATCAAAAAACATGGATGACAGACATCCCGCCGAAGAAAGCAACAGCAACCTTAGGTGTCAATGTTCCAGAGCATCACCTAACGATGGGCTGGCGAGGGATATTTGTGGCTGCACAAGATCGCAGTCTTTCCGATAATGATAAGTCGATTGCCGCATCCTCATTTTCTTTACCAAAAACCAAAGGGTATTCACTGCATGGTGTTTACATCGACTGGCAGCCTGTAGGCGAAAAAGGACCAGCCTTAAATCTTTCGATAGATAACTTATTTGATCGAGAGTACAAGATGTATTTGGGGGAGTATATGACGGGTACAGGGCGAGATTATAAACTCAGTATTTCTCAAAAATTCTAAGTTTGGTTAAGTGCTAAATTAGAGCTGAATTTCTTTTAAAAAGTTATAAAACCCCTTGTTTAAAAGGGGTTTTATTTGTTTTCTACCGCCGCTTTATTAAATGAAAAAGATCCTTATCGAATTGAAAATCAACGTTATAACTTGTTGTAGCTCGCTCTTTTATTTGCATATCTGCTATAAAAGAAGATAAACAAACCCACTAAATACAAGCAGCCTGAAAGTAGTAGTAGTGAGATTCCTGCGGCATAAAGTAACCAAGAGGCGTATAGCACAGCAATGAGTGCGATCCAAATATGCTTAGACCGCTTATTTCTCAATGATTCTTTTAAGTAAAATGCGGAAACGAGAAAGTAAGGTAATAAAATCATCACTGATGAAATTAATAATAATTGCATGTAGTTTTTGTCAAAAAAGCATACCGCGATCAGTGAAATCTGAACCACAATCGAGGTTAACCACAATGATGCGATAGGGACATTGTTTCGGTTAGTCTTAAGGAAAAACTGGGGGAATGCTTTATTTTTCGCAGCGAGGAAAGGAATCTCAGTGGCAAAAAGTGTCCAGCTTAAATAAGAAGAACATACTGAAATAATCAAGCCTAAAGTAATAATGATCGTTCCTGGCAAGCCAATCAACTGTTCTAAAATGGTTGCCATGGATGGGTTATGCATATCGGCTAATTCTGCGCGGTTGGCTACACCATAGGAAAGCACAGTGACCAAAACGTAGAAACTTAATGCCAGTAATACACCCAGTATCGTAGCGCGACCAATGTCATTTCGATTTTTGGCGCGGGATGACAAAACTACAGCACCTTCAATGCCTGTAAATACCCAAAGTGTAATCAGCATCAGGTTTCTTACTTGTTCCCACACGGGCATTTGTAATGAAAAATCAAAATAATTGAGCTTAAAAAGTTCAAGTTTGAAGGCAATAAGAGTAAAAATGATGAAGATCACAATCGGAATGATTTTGGCGATGGTCGCAATTAAATTGACCAGTGAAGCCTCTTTAATGCCTTGGCTTACTAACCAATGTACCATCCAAACAAAAATTGAAGAGCCAATCAGCGCATAAAGGGTGTTTCCTTCACCAAAATAGATATGGTCTGGGCGGTCTGTAAACATACCCACGGCAGAGAACGCAATTACCACATATCCAACAATACCGATGGTGGTACACAGCCAGTAACCCCATGCGGAACAGAAGCCGATAAGTTCACCGAACCCTTCACGTGCATAATTATAGATACCGCCATCTAGGTCTGGTCGCTGTCGTGTTAAATATAAAAATGCAAAGGCGAGAAAAAGAATTCCTACGCCCGTAATGAGCCAAGCCATTAATAAAGCTTCGCCATTGGCGACAAAGGCCATATTTTGAGGAAGGCTAAAGACTCCAGAACCGACCATTGAACTAAAAACAAGAGCGGTTAACGAAAGTAGGCCAATTTTAGAGGTAGACATAAGGGAGGTTTACTGCTTAAAAAATTTGGAGAGTGCTGCAATGTGTTCTGGGCCTATTCCACAACAGCCGCCAATGAGGGTTGCACCTGCATCTTTCCACGCTTGGGCAAATTTTAGATAAACATCAGGATTTAAGTCAGCACGTACCTCATCTAAACCATCATTGGCAGTCGCTTCACTGCTTTGTGGTGGAAAAGCGTTGGCATAAGCACCAATTTGTACATGCTCAGGCAGAAGTTTTTTGATTTCTAAGATGGCTTGTAAAATAACTTCGGGTTGGCAGCAGTTAAACAGCACGGCATCTGCATTTAATCGCTTGAGTAGTTCTGCGACTTGTTCAATGTTTTCACCAGAACGCAAAAGCGGCTTTTGTTGTTGGATTTCATCTTGAAGGGTGAAAGAAACCCAAAATTCTCGATCATCTTTTGGCAATAAAGCATGGACAGTTTCGACTTCGGCAATACATGATTGAGTCTCAGCAAGCCAAAAATCGATATGAGGAGAAAGTGTTTCTATAATAGGCGTTGCTAATCTTTTGGCCTCATCTTGTTTAAATAAATCAGCACGGTAAGATCCAAAAAGTGGTGGCAAACAACCCGCAATTAAAACATCTTTGTCACTTTCTGCGACCGCCAGTTTGGCTTGATTCACTGCGACTTGAACTAGATCTCTAACTTCATTGTCGAATCTATCTTGACCGATATGAAATGGAACGACAGCATAATTATTGGTTGTGATGACTTCGGCACCAGCCCGAATAAAATCTATGTGAACCTCTTTCACGATTTCTGGCGCTTCTGTTAAGGCTAAAGCAGACCACTCAGGCTGGCGAAAAGGTGCTCCTCGGCGTGCAAGTTCTCGACCAAAACCGCCATCTAATATTTTCATAAAGTTAAATCATATTTAATTTTTAAGAGGGCAATTATAATTGAACTAAATAAAGTGTTAAGGGTCAAAAAGACCAAATATTCTTATATCTATATCACGTAAAATTGATAGCTTTTTTGATCTATCTGTTTTTGTTAGATGAATAACTTGAAGAAAAAAACACCAGTGAGAATTATTAGAAAAATAGACGAGGAAACATAATTTGTCACAAATAGACGAAACTGTCTGAGCACAAGCGCAATTTTTTCTGTAAAATGCGCGTCAAGTTTAAAAGAACTCAATAAAAAGTATGCTTAACACGATTCAGTTTGCTTTAGAACAACTTGGCTTAACCGCACAGAAACGCGCGATTCATATTCAATTTGCCAATCAAGCGCTCAACACAGAAGTATTCCTACAAAAAATACAAGGTCAGCATGCCATTAATCAGGGCGTAACTGCGGAACTGATTTGCCTATCAACCAATGCCACCATCCCATTAAAACAATTCATTGGCTCTCAGGTCGCCGTCGATCAAGTCACCGACACCGGCACATTATTTAGAACCACAGGCATCATTACCGAAGCTGTGCAAGGACAAAGTGACGGTTCACTGACCCTATATAAACTCAAACTCCAAGATGCCACTGCACTGTGGCATAAACGCCGTAACAGCCGCGTGTTTATGAATAAAACCGTACTGGATATTGTTCAAACCCTGTTTAAAGAATGGCAACAACGCAGTCCCTTATTCGCATCCAGTCTTACGCTTGATATCAGCGGGGTGACACAAGACTACGACATCCGACCCTTTGTGATGCAAGCCAATGAAAGCGACTACGATTTCATTAGCCGCTTACTCAGAAGCGAAGGCATCAACTGGCTGATCGACGAAGCCCAACTTAACGTTGCAAACAGCAATAGCCCAATCCAAGCCCAAAAACTGCGTTTAATTGACGATAACAACCAATACCAAGCCTTAAATCGAAGAACGATTCGCTACCACCGCAGCAGTGCTACCGAACAATACGACAGCATGACCAGCCTCATTGCTGAACGCTCTTTACAACCGACAGCCGTGCATATCCAACGCTGGCAAGCCGATGCCCTAGAACAAGAAGACGGTGCAGGCAGTGTACAAAGCAGTCATCAACATAGCGGACAACACGACAATGCCAGTCTAGGACTTGAAGATGCATGGCACTTCACCCCAGCGTGGATGCAAGACCTCAAAGGTGAAGATGGCGCAACCGCATCAGGCAACAACCAAATTGAAAAACTTAATCAAAACCTCAGCCACTACCACGATGGCCAAGCCAAACAGTTTATCGCCCATACCACCGTACGTGATAGCCAAGTGGGCTACTGGTTTAAACTGAACGAACACCCAGAAATTGACCAACACAGCGGATCAGACCAAGAATTTCTGATCATTGCTAAAAACTACTACAACCAAAACAACCTACCCAAAGACTTGAATGATCAAATCAGCCAATTAGTTGAACAAAGCCAATGGCAGTATTCAAACAATAGTGAAGAACGCCAAGCCAACCAACTGACGCTACAACGTCGTAACATAAAAACCGTACCCGAATACCAACCACTACAGCACCGCCCAGCAGCCAACCCACAACGTGCCAAAGTGGTTGGGCCATCAGGTGAAGAAATCCATGTCGATGAATGGGGCAGAATCAAAGTCCGATTCCTGTTTACCCGAAATGATGACCACCAACATGATGGTGGTGCAGGCAGCAATGACAACGATACTGATTCAGCATGGGTCGATGTATTAACCCCATGGGCAGGCGAAGGCTATGGTGCACGCTTCCTGCCACGCATTGGCGAAATCGTGGTCATCGACTTCTTTGACGGCAACATCGATCGCCCTTATGTCACAGGACGACTGCACGAAGCACAACGCAGCCCGACTAAATTCGATGACCAAGGACAACTCCCCGACACTAAGAAACTGGCAGGGATCAAATCTAAAGAATACCAAGGCTCAGGTTATAACCAACTACGCTTTGACGACACCACTGGACAGATCAGCGCACAACTACAAAGCAGCCATGCAGCCAGCCAACTCAATCTCGGTAAACTCAGCCATCCCAAATCAGAAGCAGAAAGCGAAGACCGAGGCGAAGGCTTTGAACTACGCACTGACCAATGGGGTGCAGTCCGAGCAGGCGAAGGCTTACTGATCACTACGCATGCACAACAACAAGCCCAAGGCGATCATCTTGAAGCGCAAACAGCCAAACAACAACTGGAAAGCAACCAAAGCAACGCCAAAGCCCTGAGTGAAGTGGCAAATAACCAACAAACCGATGAGCTGGAAGCTTTAGAACAACTCAAAAGCTTTGCAGAAGAGATTCAACAGGATATTGCCAAATTTAACAAAGCTTTATTACTACTCAGCTCGCCAAATGGCATTGGACTCAGTACTGCAGAAGACATACACCTTTCTGCAGACGGACAATTAAATCAATTTGCAGGGGATAGTATTAACCTAACCACGCAAAAGAATTTAATCGCCCAAGCCAGCCAAAAGATCAGCCTATTTGCAGCACAAGGTGGGATTAAACAAGTTGCAGCTAAAGGTAAGTTTGAGCTACAGGCCCAAGATGATGGGGCTGACTTCATTGCCCGTAAAGATATACAAATCATTTCGACTGAAGATGCCATCTATATCACTAGCCCAAAAGAGATTGTGATTACAGCAGGCAGTTCTCAGATCAAGATTAATGGCTCTGGTGTATTTCCGTCCACGGGTGGCAAGTTTGAAGTGAAAGCTGGGCAGCATTTGTTTGCTGCGGGAGCGAGTGCAAGTGCTAATGTTCCTCAGTTACCGAAGGCCAAACCAATGAAAGGGGCATTGGAATTATTGAGAAGCTATGGCGGTGAAAACTTCTTTAAGCAAAATAGTTATAAAGTTATTGATTCACTAGGTAAGCAAATTACAGGCAAGCTTGATGGAAGTGGCTTTGCTCAAGTGACAGGCATTGCACCTGGCCCAGCGAAAGTGATTTTTGATAAAGATGACAGTAGTGCATGGATGCAAAGTAGTGATTTTAGCCGTGATTATACATGGGCTGAGCCTGTTTCTGGCGTTGCAGGATTGATGAAAAATGCTTTGGGTTCATTTGGACAAAATACCATGTTACAGTTAAAAGATAGTCTTCTTTCACTGGACAAAAATAGTTTAAAAGACCTTGGAAAAAACACCGTCAATAATTTAGTTGATCAAACTGTGGGGCAAATCAAAAGCCAAGTGACAGATACAGCTTTTAGTGCGATTTCAAATCAACTTAATTTAAATGTATCTCCCGATCAAATCAGAAGCCTTGGGCAGGTTGTGAAAAACCCAAACCAATCTGTTGAAATGATTAAGGCACAGGGAATGGATTTTTTTAACGATCAAGCCTCAGCAAAACTCACTCAATTCACTAAAGTTGATTCTCCGATTCAATATGGTGTTATGGATACATTTACAAAGCTTAAAAAGTAGATCAGATGAAAAGAAATACTGAGTTTAAGTCAAAGTATTGATGTAATTAAATGAATTAAAGGTTTTATATTAATGGCTACTGAAAAGACACAACAGGCAGAAACAACAAAACAACCCGCTGTTGAACTCGCAGTATTTAACTTAGAAAGTACTCGGGATGTCACTGATTTGCAGGTGATCGCAAATCAAATCCAACTGTATTTACAGGTCTGTGGCAATACCTCGCTCGAACAAGTCAAAAGCAACGCTAATGTACCAACAGTCGCTAATATTTTTGCATTAACAGGTAGTGTTTTAGATTTACTCTTATATGCCACAACTCCGCAGACTGGTGATGCTGATATACAGCGTGGTGCTTTACTCGGGGCAAATTTAATCGGATTGTTTCCTGAACCGAATAATGAAGCACATGCGCGAATGGCGTTACGACCGATGTTTGGCTTAATGGCGGAAAGCTTATATCCTAAAAATGGAAAAATCAAAGAGCCTGATATTAAACGTTTAGGCTTACATCTCAATGCAATGGTGGCAGGGGATTTAGAAACATTTTTAAAAGAAACCCAAGCGAAGTTAAGTGGCTTACTCACCCAAGCCGCGACGATGGGTATGAGTATTTTACAGAGCATGGCTACAGGTATCAATACAGGCGTTGCAGCTCAAGCAGGTGCTTCAGCGGAGAAACGAGATCCCAAGCTTAAATTTAGCAACTGGGCAGTTCCATTGATCGATCTGATTGGGACACCGAGCCAAGCAGATTTAACGCCTAAAATACAACCCAATATCACAAGTCGATTGCAACAAGAAGCAACTCAGGCGATCAATACACTCGCACAAGTGTTACAACAACAAGCCAATGCCAGCCAAAAATATAGCTTGGCGTGGTTGATACAAGAAACTTTGAGTGCGATTAAGGCATTAGAAAATAAAGGCAGCGCCAGTGTACCAATGAATCAAACTGGAGAATATGAGAGACAGACCAAAGGTGATACCTATGAATTTGTGAGCTTACAAGCAGATGCCCTAAATGCCCCACCATGTGAGGGTGAGGATTCGCAATCTAAAAAAAGTATCAGTTATTCAATCGGCACGGAACGCGTTCAACACGCAGATTTTTATTTACCTAAAATCGGTTTTTCCTTTATTCGCCAATACAGCTCACAAATGGGTGAGTTTGATCGAAGCATGATTGGCGCACGTTGGATGATGCCATTTTCCAACATGATTCAACCCAATGCTCAAGGCTATTTATTTATAGACAGTAAAGGGCGGAAACATCAATTCCCTGCTTCAATCTCATTTGAAGCTTATGAACTACCATTTGAAGGAATAACCGTACAACCTCTCGAAGGTGGTGATTTAATACTAAACTTCGGTGGAGAATGGTCTTTTCAATTTCATCAATTTTCGGCTGGTCAGCCTTATCAATTGATTCAACAATTTAATGAAAATACACAAGAAAAAATTGTTTTAAGCTACCTTGTTTTTGATGAAATTGCCTATCTACAAAGCGTTGATTTCCAATTAGAACATGCCCAACACAAATTGAAATTTGCTTTTAATGAGCAAGTTAAAATCATTGCGGTATTTATCGATGAGCAAGTCGAACCTTTAGCGCGTTATCACTACGATACCCAAGGCAACTTGATTAAAGCCATTGACCAAAATGGACATGTCCGTGAATACGAATACAACCATTTCCACCAACTCACACGCTATACAGATCGTACAGGACGTGGGCAAAATATTCGTTATGAATCAACTGAAGTCAAAGCCAAAGCCATCGAAGAATGGGCGGATGATGGCAGTTACCACACCAAACTCAAATGGCATCCACGTTTACGCCAAGTCGCGGTTTACGATGCCTATGATATTCCGACCTATTACTACTTCGATCTGAATGGATTTACCTATCGTACTCGTTTAGCAGATGGACGTGAATCGTGGTACAGCCGTGATAGTCAAAAACGTATTACTCGTCAAATCGATTTTGAAGGACGTGAGACACAACAAGAATACAATGACCGAGATCAACTCATCAAAATCGTACAGCCAAATGGTGGAGTAATTCGCTTTGCATATGATGAGCAAGGCAATTTGGTCGAAACCAAAGATCCAGAAGGTAATATCTGGAAACGAGAGTACGATGCACGTGGCAATATCAGTAAAGAAATAAATCCTTTAGGTCACATTACCCAATATAAATACAACAATGACAATCAATTGATCGAAGTGATTGATGCCAAAGGCGGCAGCAAAAAAATTCAATACAATGAATTAGGGCAAATGACCTCCTATACTGATTGCTCAGGCAAAAGCAGTACTTGGGAATACGATGAGGATGGTTCCCTGACAGCCGAACAAACTGCGAATAATAAGACAGTGCAGTATCTTTACAGCACTCAAGGTCGAGACAAAGGACAACTTCAAAGTATTGTTTATCCTGATGGGCTAAAAGAACACTTCGAACATGATGAAGAAGGACGCTTACTCAAACATATTGATAGCAAAGGTTTAGTGACCGAGTACCAATACAATGCCACGGGATTACTCGAACAACGAATCGATGCTAATCGACATCGCATTGGCTATCAATGGGACAAACAAGGACGCATCCAAAAACTGATCAACCAAAACCAAGCAGAATACCTATTTGACTATAACCAATATGGATACCTAGTTAGAGAGCAAGCCTTTGATGGAGAAGAAAAACACTACAGCTACAATGAAATCGGCAGACTCTTCCAAATCCGTCAACCGAACATTCTGACCCAATTTGATTATTATGCCGATGGACAAATCGCATCGAAAAGCTTTACCCATTTAAATACGGGAAAGAAACAAACAGAACAGTTTGATTACAACCTGAACAGTCAACTGAGCCGAGCCAGTAATGAGGTTAGCCAAATTGATTTTTATCGCAATGCACTTGGGCAATTGGTTAGAGAGCATCAGCACTACAAAATATCAGGGCTTGGTCCACTTACTGCAGTCTTACGTTATGAATATGACGAACTCGGTAATCTGAGTAAAACCATACGCCCAGATGGACAGGAACAAGCCAATTTGAGTTATGGCTCAGGACACGCTTATGCCATTGCCCTAAATAAACAAGACGTGGTTTCATTCCAACGCGATGACTTACATCGAGAAACAACACGCCTATTGGCAAATGGATTGATACAAACTAAACATTATAATGATGTTGGCTTACTAAGTTCACAACTGATTCAGCCTGAACAAGAAACGCAAGACTATTTACAGTACCAAGCGCATCGACATTATCATTACGACCAAAACTACCTACTTAATCAAGTTGAAGATAGTCGCTTGGGTAAGCTTAATTATCAATACGATCCAATCGGACGCTTAATCACAACGCAAAGCGCACATAAAACAGAGAGTTTTAGCTTTGATCCAGCGGGTAATTTGATTGACCCTATATCAGCATCCAGAACAGCACAAATTAAAAATAATCTGGTCAGAAGCTATCAAGGAAAACATTATCACTACGATGCACAAGGCAATGTCATAGAGACTAAACAAGCAGGTAAAACCCTCAAGCTGACATGGGACAACCAAAATCGATTGATTCGCAGTGATCACAATGGTCAAGTCACGGACTACGGTTATGACGTATTTGGGCGGAGACTTTATAAGAAAACGGTAGATGCGCTGACTTTGTTTGGTTGGGATGGTGATTTGATGATTTGGGAATCCCTCAAATCACAACACGACAGTTATACCAAGCACTATATCTATGAACCGAATAGCTTCGTTCCATTGTTACAAGCAGGATATACAGGTTTTATACAACTGATCGAAACCCCTGATTATAGTGAATATCAAAGTAAACCTTATTCAGTTTATAAAGATCCTGTATGGCGCAATGATACCCGTAAAAATCGAGTGGATTTAGAGCAGATCACTTTTTACCACTGTGATCAAGTCGGTACGCCACAGACTATGACCAATGCAAGAGGTGAGTGTGTTTGGGAAATTACCCAAGATACTTGGGGTACTGCATTGGAAATTAAATCTGCTAATCAAGATAATCCGTTTGAGAAGAGTAATCTCAGATTCCAAGGTCAATACTACGATCAAGAAACAGGACTTCACTATAACCGTTACCGTTATTACGAGCCACATAGTGCAAGATATGTAAGTAAAGACCCGATAGGGTTAAATGGAGGAATGAATACTTCTGCTTATGTAAGTGATCCAACTCAATGGGTTGATCCGATGGGGTTGATGTCGGAGAAAAATAGTAAACAACTTACTCAAGCTATAATTGCTCAACGTGCTTTAGATAAAAGAATTGAAAATGATAAGATTAAGAATATGCCGAAGGATTTTCCAGTGGTGGATAATAAACCAAAGAATGCTAGCCCTGGACTGTTAGGAGCATTATTGCCAAATACAATGAGCGGATTAGCTAAAAATCCTGAAACAGCAAGAACTTTACGAACTCAGGGGGCGATTAGAAATAGTAACTTAGGGGCTGTTGCTGTTGCAGGTTATGGGCCTTATGCTGTTGCTGGAGCTAGTACAGCAGGTGGTGCAGTAGCCGCCCCAATTGCAAAGAAAGTTGCGCCTTTCATTGGAACAGGTGCACAATTAGAAGGTGCGGGATTAACTGCTAGTACGGTTGGAAAAGCAGCGGGGACCTCTGCTCTTATAGGTGGTGGTATGGATGCTGGTATACAAGTATATAACTGTAAATGCTTAAAAGATATCAATCTTGTACAAACAGGAGGCGTTGCAGCAGCAAGTGCGGTAGTGAGTGGCTGGGGGGCTGGAACATCAGCTGCGGCAGGTTTTGGTCAAGTTGGGTGGAAGAGTATGGCTGTCAATGCGCCGAATATGGGGCAATTCGTAAAAAATAATGCATCTGGTTTAGTTGTGTTTGCAAATGAGCAAGTCATGGGGCAAGCAGCATCCCGGGTAGTAAAGGCTGCAACAGATGATAAAGAAAAATCAAGTGAAAAATAGGAAAGTTTGATGCTTACAATCTTAGTTGAAATTATTATGAGTGTGTTTATTGCTAACTTTAAAGCGAATGAGCATCCTATTACTAATGTTATAGTGAGAGGTATGCTAATTGCTATAGTAATGTTTTTAATAATGATATTTTCTGACTTTTCAAGTGGTAAAGAAAGTTCAATTGGGTTGGGATTAGCTATTAGTATCGCAGGTGGAGTAATAATCAGTATTGGGATTTTAATAATTGAAATATTTTTTAATTATATAGATAGAAAAAAAAGTTGATGCTTACAATCTTAGTTGAAATTATTATGAGTGTTTTCGTTTATAGCTAACTTCAAGACGAATGAATGTTCTATATGAAATCACGACTAAGATAGCAGAGTGCAATCAAGATCCGAATGATTTTATTGATTTTACTAAGCTTTAAATGTTGGAAAATTCAGGGTGGACTAGTTTGTAGTCTAGAAAATGTTGAGTTTTGTATATATGGGATGAGTATTAATGCAGGCAATGGTGCTACAAAGATAATGTCTGAAAAATAGATTTAAACGATAAATTATGAAAAATGTTTTTTTTACTTTAATTATATTTATGGCTGGATGTAGCCAAAATACTGCCCACAAACCCTATTTAGATAAAGTAAATCAGCAGTTCGTTGATGAAGCTAATATCTTGTTTGATGGGAAGCAAAAAGATATTATGGGTTTTTCATCATATACTGCTAACACGGTTATATACTCAATAGAGGTTGATGATTTTAATTTTAATGAATTATTAGATAGGAAAAATAATTCTTTAAATGAAATGGGGTGGGGATTTTATAAGAAGTATAATGAAAGTTATATATTTTGTGATGGAAAAAAAGGCAACTAGAAATTATTCAACCAAGAGTTTTAGTTAAAAACGCTAAACTAGCAAAGGGGTCTGTTGGGATGCAGTTAGAGGATGAATGGAATGTCTTGTTTTATAAAGCGAACAATACAACATGGTATGAATGCTATGATTATAAAAAATAAATTTATTTCTGGATTATTTGTATATATATTAATGAATAACACATGCAGTACTATGTTTACAGATAATAAAAATATATCACACTGAAGTAATGGTTGGAAATAAGTTAGATTATGTTGAGAAAAGTTGGTGTTATCTTTGTTGTATTGAGTGCAACAGCATGTGCTAGCCCTAGCAAGGAAAGTGATAAGGGGATATCAATACCGTGTGAGGTTCAAAATGAATATGGTGCAATTGGATGTGGAAAAGTTCCGTTAAGTTTAAAAGAAGATGTTAGTCAGAAGTTTAAAGAAGTTTGCCCCATAGATCTTGAGACTAATCCTGATAGGACATTAGCCTGTTTAAAAGAAAATAAAGACAATCCAGTAGAAGCATATAGGTTAGGCAACTTGGAATTCTATGGTCATCATGTAGAACAGAATATTCAAAATGGTTTGGAGCTTATTCAATTTTCAGTTGGTAATAACTATCCAGAAGCTATGTTGTGGCTTGCTAAATTCTATGAAGCACAGAAAGAATATAATAAAAGTTTGACTTTAATTAAAGATGCTGCTGAATTAGGTAATCCTTTGGCAATGTATAGTTTAGGATTTCGTTATAGTAAAGGAATTGGTGTGACGGCTAATAAAGAACTAACATTTAAATGGTTGAATATGTCTAAAGATTATGTGCCTGCATCTTATACAGAAATGGCAACATTATATTTTGAGAATGGAGATGTTGAAAAATTTATTGAATATAATGAAAAAGCTAGGAGTAAAAAATATTGGTTTGCTGATGTAGAGTTAGCAATTTTAGCTTTAGGTCAGGTATCAGGATATGAAAATTATCAGGATTTAAAAAAAGCTGAAAAATATGCACAAGAGTTAATAACTAACAAAGTCGCTGTAGGATATGCTATAAAAGCACAAACTCTAAGTATGATGTCCAATAATAAACCTAATTCAGAGATATGTACATTATATAAAAAAGCATTTGATGGTGGGTATCATTCTGCTGGAATTAATTTGGGAGCAGAGTATCTAACTGGAGATAATTGTAATAAAGATTTTTATAAAGCATTCAGTATTTTTGATAATTTATATAAAAATACCGTCGGAGATGTGAAAGTTTTAGCTGCTGTTAATTTGGGAACTATATATTTAAATGGATTAGGAGTCACTCGGGATTTAAATAAATCAAAAGAATATTTGCAATATGCTGCTAATGTGGGTTATCCGCCTGCTATAGATATGTTAAACTTATTAAATTAATTTAATAAGCCGATTGTTTTATAATAATCGGCTTGTAGGTGTATGAGATTTATTAAAAAAGATTTTTATAAATTGGAATTAAATGTTAAGTGAAATTAAATTTTTTTTGTTTATAGTTGGAGTGTTGTTCTTTACAGGATGCTCTTCAATTGAAAGAGAATCCTGCGTTAATATTTTTAATAATAGAGTTGCTGTTCTAACGCAGGACATTAAAGTTGTTAATTCAATCAACCTTATTGATAAGAATATTTTTTGTGGTAATCAGCTTTCTAGTGATTTTTATAATAACTTAGATACGTTTCTGTTTGGACTAAATAACAATCAACAAAAGACTTTTTACACAACTTTATTGCTTGCTGAGTTTCATAGAAATTACAACGCTGGGGAGTTTGTTGATTTCTTGCTAGGAAATAAAATTAATATTTTTGATCAATATATTGAAATTATAAATGATCAAGAGTTGTTATCGAAAATGAAATATACAGATGAAGAGTTACAGAATCTTAAAATATTAGGGGAAATATTAAAAGGAATAGATTGAACTTATAAATTAAATTTTAGTTACCTATTAACAAAGCCCAATAACTCCTTTTTGTAGAAAACCTACAAAGGATCAATCCCTTATTCAAAGATAAGCGTAGTGAAGTTTTCTTAATTTTAAGAACCCAACTTCAATTTGGTCTAGTCTCAACAGGGCAATATAATACTTACACCGTTGAGCAGACCAACACAGGTCTAAAAGTTGTAGAACAAGCAAGTTCGGAATTTAATCGAATATCTTTCCTATCGATCAATCTCTAAAGCTTTGCCTCGACAACTTAAAAACAATTGTTGTTGATGCCACGCAAGTTGTCCTGAAACAATCGTGGTATCAACCTCATAACGGAAAGTTTTATCTTGGAAAGGACTCCAATTGCACTTCATGTAATTTCGCTGATCTTTCACTGCGATACGTTGCGTATTTTCTCTAAGTAAAACTAAATCAGCCCAATATCCCTCACGAATATAACCACGATCTTTGATCTTAAATAAGTCAGCCACTTGATGAGAGGTTTTACGTATCATTGTTTCGATGCTGAGTTTGCCATCCGCGACCAGTTCCATTAGTGCGGGAAGTGCATGTTGAACTAGTGGTAGCCCTGATGGAGCATTCAAATACGGTTGATGTTTTTCATCCCAAGTATGTGGTGCATGGTCGGTTCCAATAATATCCAAACGATTACTGTTTGAAATCGCATGGATCAAAGCTTCTTTATCTTGTTGGGTTTTGATTGCTGGATTACATTTAATTAAATGTCCAAGTGCAGCATAGTCAGAATCATCAAAACTGAGATGATGAATACAAACTTCAGCAGAAATATGCTTTAGATTTAGTGGTAAGTCTTTAAATAGGCAAAGTTCTTTGGCAGTTGTAACATGTAAAACATGCAGTTGCGTTCCATTTTTTTCAGCCAATGAAACAGCCAGTCGTGAACTTTCATAACAGGCTTGTTTATCCCGAATTTTAGGATGCATTGCTGCTGGAATATTTTCGCCATATTTCTCCAAATATAACTTTTCTTGTGCCTTAATCCGAGGCGTATATTCGCAATGCGTCAATAAGATCGTCGGTACATTTGCAAACAACCGTTCAAGAGTTTGAGGATCATCAACCAGCATATTCCCCGTTGATGCACCCATAAACACTTTGACGCCACTGACTAGCTTCGGATCAAGTTGTTCAATAATGTTTAAATTGTCAGAACTTACACCAAAATGAAATGCATAATTGGCCATGCTGTGTTGTGCAGCAATCTGCTTTTTTTTCGTTAAGGTTTCTAAGTTCAATGTTGCAGGATTGGTATTGGGCATATCCATATAACTGGTAATACCACCAATCGTTGCGGCCATTGATTCCGATGCGATACTACCTTTTTGTGGTGAACCAGGGGCTCTAAAATGCACTTGATCATCAATCATACCGGGGATCACCCAAGCACCATTGGCATCAATGCTTTTCGCATTGAAAATACCTGTGATGTTGGAGGCAATTTTCTCGATTCGTCCATCTTGAATTAGCACATCAGCAATGTACTGTTTGCCTTCATTAACCAAGTTGGCATTACGAATAATGATTTTTGGATATTGTTTAAAACTCATTGTGTAATGCCTTATAACCTTTGACTAACTCGATATTTGTCGTAACCACACTTTCAGAAAATTCACTGATTGAGATATCAACAGGTGGATATTGGCTTAAATCTGTTTTAGGATTGATATAGCTCATAGCTGGCACATAAAAATGGTGGGGTA
The DNA here is from genome assembly GCF_022549455.1 of Acinetobacter sp. NIPH 1852. Classification (NCBI taxonomy): domain Bacteria; kingdom Pseudomonadati; phylum Pseudomonadota; class Gammaproteobacteria; order Moraxellales; family Moraxellaceae; genus Acinetobacter; species Acinetobacter sp. NIPH 1852. The sequence goes on from NZ_JAKZGG010000003.1 coordinate 26,074, forward strand.
AATCACGTCCATCCACCACAGCATTGTGTCGAATCGCGCTATGATCACCGACTTTGCAGTTGAATAGCACACTGTTAAAACCAACAAAAACATGATGGCCGATTTCACAAGGACCATGAATAATCGAGCGATGTGCAATCGATGAGTTTTCACCAATAATCACTGCTGCTCCAGCTTTGGAGTGAATCACCACGCCATCTTGAATATTGGAATTTGCGCCAATAATAATCGGTTCCATCTCTCCATTTTTATCGGTTTCATCTGCTCGAATCACTGCATAAGGACCAATAAACACATTGGCATGCACAATAACTTTCCCACAAATAATCGCGGTTTGATCGACATAAGCAGATTGATCAATCACAGGAAGATGACCAGATGGATTTTTACGAAGCATAGAATTACCATTTTAAAAAAGTTAAATCATCGGTTGGGTTAAAATCTCGACCTGATCACCTTTCAGACCAAGATAAAAACAGTTGGGGCGTTGGGTGTGGCAAGCAGGGCCGATTTGATTGACCAGAAACAAAAGGCTATCGCCATCACAATCAAGTCTGGCTTCAATCAAATGCTGCCGATGACCTGAACTTTCGCCTTTTCGCCACAAACATTTACGTGAGCGCGACCAGTAACACACTTGTTTTGATGTCAATGTTTCGATTAAAGATTCGGCATTGACCCAAGCCATCATTAGTACATCTTTGGTATGGTGATCTTGCGTGATGGCAGGGATCAGGTCATCTTGATTCCACTTGATCTGCTCAAAAACACTATTGAAATCAAACTTTTGTCCTAAGGCGCCGTGTTCCATGCGCTCGAAAATTGAAAGGTCTACCATTGCCATGAACCCCGAGCCACAGCGTCATGTGCATGCAAACTTTCGGCATGAATGACTTTAAAATTGAAGCCTTTGATATTTTTATGCTGTAGAAATGTGCCATAGAGACGTCGTAATGCATCTTCACAAAACATAAGGTTTTGACCATTGGCGACTGCAAATGCTTGTTCATCAATACGTTTTACCGCAGTTTGCACGGCTGTCATGAGTGACTGTTCAGCTTGATTAATGAATAAAATTAACGGGATGTGTTTAATATTCTGATCGAGTTTGAAATTGAGAATGGCAAAGCTTCTTTGACTATGCGGGGTTGCGGCGATCGCGTCCGTGGTATTGAGCCAATCTACGATTTGTTGCTGATCTAAACTGATTTCTTGATTAGCCAACGCCGTTTGAAATCGTTGTTGAATAATATTTCTAGCGAGCGCCGCGGAACAAGGACAGGTGGAAGAATAGGGAATCTCGACTTTTAGTCTCGCTTCAAATTGATCCTTTAAAAGTTGGCATGACAGAACAAAAGGATAGCTTTTCCAGCCCGATAGCTTACTGATTAAGGCTGGTCGTTCGATATACAGTTCGCTATGAATTTCGATTTTTGCATTTGTCGATAAATCTTTGTGGCTTTCCAAAAAGTCTTTTAAAACGTGTTTGATATCAAATAGGCTGAGATTTTTTATATTGGTCAATTCTAAAAGTCGGGTATATAAACGCGACATGTGAATGCCTTTGGCGAAAGGGTCATCTAGGCTGACAAAGGCATTGATTTGGCTTGGGCAACGTGTATTTTCGATATGTACTGGTAGCGCAATGTTTTCCATACCGACCCAGTCAAGGGAATGGCTATATGCTTTCGGTAAGGTAGATTCAGCAGAAATATCGGGGAGAGCAAGATTCATTTGTTTGTTTGCTTACGTTGTAATGCTTAATGTAATGTTATAACATAACAACAAGTATCGACAAGCTCGTTGTGTCGTTAATTTACTTTGAGAGACGCTGGCAAATCAAAATGAACAAAATCTATCTGCTTGGATTCATTAGTTGTCTTTCTGCATGTCATTACCCTGATAAAGCGGCTCAGCTAAATCAGCAACCCAAGCTTGAACAGAAACAGGTTATTCCAAAAATTATCCTACAAGAAAAGCGCCTACCATCTTCTTACTTACAATGGGCGAATCAAGCCGAGCATCAACAACAAATAATGGCATATAAACATTTTTTAAAAGCTCAGGGCGTTGATTCTTACGTTCCAGACGCTGAATTTTTTCAGACCGCTAGAGATTGGCAGAAATGCAATTATGCCGAATATGAAGTTCCACCAAGAGAGTTATGGCGCAACATTGTTCCAACTTTAACTATTCTCAATCAATTTGTTGAAAAAAAGTTGATAGATCAATTTACGGTGACATCGGTCTATCGAAGCTATGCTTTAAATCAGTGTGCTGGCGGAGCGGGCGCATCTAAACACGTCTTTAATGCGGCACTCGATTTTCGCATTGGCAGTGAAAAACCAGATCCGATTGAACAGATCCGTATCGAGAAAACAAAAACTAAACTTTGTCAGTTTTGGCGTGAGAAAGGTGCAGCACTGAATATGGGTTTAGGTGTTTATGCATCAGGACAAATTCATATCGATGCGGCAGGATATCGTACATGGGGGGGCGATCACCGTTACACATCATCACCGTGCATGAATAGTTTTTTAATAATAACAATGAGTAAATCGCAATGAAACGAACCATAGCCCAGCAAAGTATTCTAGACATATTAAAAACAGAAAACAAAGCCATGAGTGCTTATGAGTTGTTAGAAAAGGCAAAGCCCTACGGCTTTCATGCACCGATCCAAATCTATCGCATTCTTAAAAAACTCTCAGAGCAATGCCTGATCGTAAAACTCAATACATTGAATATGTATGTCCTCAGTCAAGCTGAAATCACAGCGAATTACCAACTTTTTACCGTGTGTACAGAGTGTCAACAGGTACAAAGTATTGTGATTCCACAGCTTAAAAACTGTGTGGAATCCTCCATCAAAGCCAAAAAGTTTAATCCTAAATACCAATATTTAGAAGTATTAGGTCAATGTTTTTCATGTACTTCCAAACATGAAACCCAGCAAATTTAAAAAGTGAGAAAGCCAATGAATCATTCTTTAGCCACTCCATCTAAGCTACCTGTCACCGTTTTATCAGGATTTTTGGGCGCAGGAAAAACCACGTTACTTAATCATATATTGAATAATCGTGAAGGGCGAAAAATCGCAGTGATCGTGAATGATATGTCAGAAGTCAATATTGATGCCGCTTTGGTACGTGAGGGTGGCGCAGAGTTGTCACGAACCGATGAAAAGCTAGTGGAAATGAGTAATGGTTGTATTTGCTGTACCTTGAGAGAGGATTTGCTCATTGAAGTTCGCCGTTTAGCTGAAGACAATCGTTTCGATCAATTGGTGATTGAATCAACGGGAATTTCTGAGCCACTACCTGTTGCTGAAACCTTTACTTTTGAAGATGAAAATGGTGTTTCACTGAGTGAGTTTGCTCGTCTCGATACCATGGTCACGGTGGTCGATGCCTATAATTTTTTAAAAGATTACAGTTCGCTGGATAGTTTGCAATCGCGAGGCGAATCACTCGGGGAAGAAGATGGGCGAAATGTAGTTGACCTTTTGATTGATCAAATCGAGTTTTGTGATGTGATCGTATTAAATAAAGTTGATTTAATTAATGCTCAAGAAAAAGAACAGTTATTTGGAATTTTACATTCACTCAATCCGAGAGCAAAAATTGAAATTTCAGCTTTTGGTCAAGTGGATTTAGATCGTATATTAAACACCAATCTCTTTGATTTTAATGAAGCGGCACAAGCACCAGGTTGGCTAAAAGAACTCAGAGGTGAGCATACTCCTGAAACAGAAGAATATGGCATTCGCAGTTTTGTTTATCGTGCCAGAAAACCTTTTAATCCCCAGCGTTTTTTTGATTTTGTAAACTCAGAATGGAAAGGCGTTATTCGCTCAAAAGGCTTCTTTTGGTTGGCATCCAATCCTGAGTTTGCAGGCACTTGGTCTCAGGCAGGCGCGATGGCGCGACATAGTGTCGCAGGTTATTGGTGGGCGGCTGTAGGTGATGAGCATTGGCCTGAAGATCAACCCAGTCGTGAAGCTATAGAGAAAAACTGGGATGAGTTAACGGGTGATGCACGTCAAGAAATCGTATTGATTGGCATGGATATGGATGAATCAAATTTAGTCCAACAATTCGATGCTTGTTTATTAACGGATGACGAAATGGCATTAGGTGCAGAAGAATGGGAAAAGTTTGATAACCCGTTTGTTGAATGGGCGGATATGATCGTTAAGTAAATACAAAGAGTCTGAATAATGATGAAGTGATTTACAATCTGTAATGGAAGGTGAGCTAGAGTTTTCTAAATCATGCGATTGCATAAATAGGGAACTCTAGCTTTTTAGTCTTTATTATCCAGCTAAAGTGATATTTTAGCGCTAGAGTTTTAATGGTTATCTGAGCTGTCATATACACTCTAAGCTGTTTTATTGTTAGCAACGCTTTGATATTGAAACGAAGCACTGTGATAAAAACATCTTGTTTAATTTAGGTGTAATTGATGGGTGAAATATTCTAGAAGTATTTTTTAAATAACGAGTTTTTATAGATCCATGTTTAAAATCATTCTTTTTAATAATAATGGAAAATAACTTTTAAATGTAATTAAATTTTTTGGTGATGCAAGCACTACAAGTAATGATGATTATTTTTATTTATCTAATTGATATATAAATTAATATTTATTTTGAGTTGTTGTTTATATATCTATTTAATTTTTTTATCGATACTTTAAATAATCGTGCTGATATATCGTGTTGTATAAAAGATATATTAAAATAATCGCTCTTTTTTACTTAGGTTTTGTTTTGCAAGAATTATGTAATGTTTGGTAGCTTATAGGGAAAATAAAAAAACTCTCTGTACAATAAAATTTCACTCTTTCTTCACTAATTCAAGACTAGATTCAATTAGAAAGTTAATTAATTAGACTTCATTTTCTCAGTTCAAGTTCAAGCCAAAGGAGCAACCATGACTCTATTATTGATATTGCTTAGCTTGTTGATTCAGTTTGTTATACTGTGGGCTGTATTTTATTTCGAACTCAATCGAACAACCGGTAGTATTCTTTCTATCCTCATCGCTATCCTGTGTAGTGTTTTTATCACACCGTGGAGTTTGTTGATTGGGCTACCGATCATCTTGATGAGTGTGATTTTACTCATTCCTCCCTTGCGTGAAGCACTTATTAGTCGTCCCGCTTTCAACATACTCTCCAAAGCGATGCCAAGTATGAGCAGCACAGAAAGAGAGGCGTTAGAAGCAGGTACAAGCTGGTGGGAAAAGGAGTTATTCATGGGTTCTCCCGACTGGGAAAAATTTGATGAGTATCCTTATCCTCAGCTTTCAGTAGAAGAACAATCATTTATAGATAATGAAGTACAGCAATTGTGCTCAATGCTAGATGAATGGAAAATTCATCACCAAGATAAAGACTTGCCGCCTGAAGTTTGGCAGTTCGTCAAAGATAAAGGCTTTTTAGGGTTAATTATTCCCAAGTCATTTGGGGGCAAAGAATTCTCGCCTTTTGCACAAAGCCGAATTATGAGCAAGATTGCTTCGCGTTCATTGACTGCTGCTGTGAGTTGTATGGTTCCAAATTCATTGGGTCCCGGTGAGTTGTTGCTGCATTATGGAACAGAAGCACAGAAGCAGCGTTATTTGCCCGGTTTAGCAAACGGAACGGAAGTACCATGTTTTGGTTTAACCAGTCCAGAAGCGGGTTCAGATGCTGGCGCGATTCCAGATACAGGTGTGGTGTGTTATGGAACATATCAAGGTCAAGAAGTCCTTGGTCTGAAAATGAATTTTTCCAAGCGCTGGATCACACTTGCACCGATTGCAACTGTCATTGGTTTGGCGTTTAAACTCCATGATCCAGATGGCTTGTTAGGGGACAAAAGCAAAGTCGAATATGGCATTACCTGTGCCTTAATCCCTGCAAGTCACGAAGGCATAAAAATTGGAGCAAGACACAATCCCGGTGCACCATTTATGAATGGTACTGTTGAAGGGACAGATATTTTTATCCCGATCGATTGGATTATTGGTGGTCAGCAAAATGCAGGTAAAGGCTGGCGCATGCTGATGGAATGTTTAGGTGTTGGTCGTGGTATTTCACTGCCTGCATTGGCAACGGCTGCGGGTGAAATGAGTTATCTGTTGGTCGGTGCTTTTGCCAGTGTTCGTCAGCAGTTCAAAGTGTCTGTTGGGCAGTTCGAAGGAGTGCAAGAAGCCACCAGCGATATTGCCAGTGATGCTTATATGTTGGAGTCATTCCGCTACTTAGTAACCTGTGGTTTGAACCAAGGCGGAACACCCGCAGTAATGACCGCGATGGCGAAGTACTATGCCACTGAAGCGATGAGAAAAGTCATTAATCATGGCATGGACGTCGTAGGTGGACGTGCAATTCAACTTGGGCCGCGTAATTTCCTTGCATTAACTTATCAATCAATTCCAGTTGCGATTACGGTTGAGGGTGCCAATATTCTGACACGTTCGTTGATGATTTTTGGTCAAGGTTCGATGCGTTGTCATCCCTATTTATTCGAAGAGTTACAGTTGTTGCAATCGGAAGATAAAGCATCTGCCTTAAAACAATTTAATCCACTATTGTTTAAACACCTTGCTTATACATTCAACCGTGCAGCAAAAGCAGTTGCATTTGGCATCACAGGTGGCTCAGATCATGGCTCTAAACAGTCGGATCAATTTTCAAAACCTTACTACAGCATCATCAATCGTATGAGTGCAGATTTTGCCTTAACAGCAGATATGGCACTTGGTATTTTGGCGGGGGATTTAAAACGTAAAGAAATGCTTTCAGGGCGTTTGGCTGATATCCATTCTTATTTATTCATCGCAACTGCGATTTTAAAATATTATGAAAATGGTCAACGAACTGAGGCTGAACAGAAGCATGCAGAATTGGCATTAAATAAAGCGTTATATAATGCACAAGAAGCATTTTTCGGATTTTACGAGAATTTTCCAGTCAAGATTGCAGCTCAGTTGGTGAAATTGATTTGTTTCCCATTTGGTCGACCTATTTCAAAACCTTCGGATCAACTTAAACAAGACGTTGCTCAATTACTTCTACAGGAACATGCGTTCCGCGAAGAGTTGAAAAAACATGTTTATTATACGACTGAAGCAGATGATGTTATGGGACGAATGGAGTCAACTTTCCAAATGTTGCTCACTGTGCAACCCCTATGGAATAAGTTTAAAAAAGCTGAATCCAAAGATCAGTTTAAAGGGCTTACTTTCGAAGAGCACATTGCGGATGCAGTATCGGTTGGTTTCATTGACTCAAGCGAAGCAGAAAAGCTCTTGCAATACAACGCAAAACGCTATGACAGCATGCTGACTGATATCTTTGATGAGCATTTAGAAAATGATTTGATCCCAGAAAATCCTCATCTGAAAAGTTAATTTAAGATGAGTGTAAAAAAGCGAGTTCGATGTGACTCGCTTTTTTATGTATCAATCCAATTTTCTTCGATATAGCAACGAAATCAATTTTTAGTTTAAAGATATAAAAATCAACAAAAATATATGCTTATTCAATAATTTTATACTATGATGAGCATGGTAGCTTAATCAATTGCGTTTGAGCTTCACATAAATTTCATGTCAAATTAACTACAATCATAACTATAAAAAAGAGATGGGTCAGGAAGAATCAATGCTTAAATTTTTTCTGCGATGGATAGACAGTTGGTCGATAACGCATGCTTCCGAGACAAATGAGTTTGATACTTTAAAGACTTTCAAAGATGCCAAAATTCAGTGGCTCAGAATTCTACCTTTTATCATATTGCATCTCGCATGTTTAGCCATCTTTTGGGTTGGAGTGTCTTGGTTTGCTGTGGGTTTTATGCTGTTCTTCTATTTCATTCGTATGTTCGCGATTACAGCATTCTTCCATCGCTATCTATCGCATAAAACATTTCAGACTTCGAGAATCGTACAATTTATTTTTGTGCTGATTGGCACAATGAGCGCTCAACGCGGTCCACTATGGTGGGCGGCACATCATCGTTATCACCATCGATATACCGATACGGATCAAGATCCGCATTCATCAAAACATGGGTTTTGGTACAGCCATGTGGGTTGGTTTTTAAATGAGCAGAATTTTTCTACCCGTAAAGAAGTGATCAAAGACTGGCTCAAATTTCCTGAGATCGTTTGGCTAGATCGTTTTAGTTTGCCTGTAGTACTCATTACAGCTTTGGCTATTTACGCTTTCGGCGAGTGGGTAGCTGTTACTTATCCAAGCTTAGGGACATCGGGTTTACAGTTGCTGGTTTGGGGGTTTGTTGTTTCAACTGTTTTGTTGATCCATGCGACTTTGTGTATTAATTCGCTTGCGCACCTCTATGGCAGTCGGGACTTTGAAACCCCAGACAATAGTCGAAATAATCTATTCCTATCCATTATCACATTAGGTGAGGGATGGCATAACAACCACCACTATTATGCAGGTAGTACCAGACAGGGTTTCTTTTGGTGGCAAATAGATATTACCTATTATCTTTTAAAAGCCATGTCTTGGCTGGGACTGATATGGGGAATAAAGCCTGTGCCACAACGTATTTACACTGCACGTAAAAGCCAACTCAAAAAATTCAAAATGAACTCAAATAAAATTCATAGCAAGGAGTCTTGATGAAGATTGCAATCGTAGGCTCTGGTATTTCAGGCATGTATGCTGCGTGGAAATTATCTAAACAGCATCAAGTAACGATCTTTGAGAAAGAAAATTATTTTGGTGGTCATACTGATACGCATGATTTATCGATTGATGATAAAAACGTGGCGGTTGATAGCGGTTTTATTGTGTTTAATGATTATAACTATCCCTTATTCAGCGCCATGATTGCTGAATTGCAAGTAAAAGCTCAGAGCAGTGATATGAGTTTTTCAGTTAATAATCAGGTGACAGGGCTACAGTACAACCCTTCAAAAAAATGGTCATTATTGAGCAGACCACAAAACTTTTTAAATAAAAAATTTCGGATCATGTTGTCTGATTTAATTCGTTTTTATCAGGACAATAAAGATGTTTCGGTAGATGAGTGTGATGCTGATTTAACAATTGAAGACTATTTAAATCGAAATGATTATTCTCAAGCATTTAGAGAAGAACATTTGTATCCGATGTGTGGCGCGCTTTGGTCAAGTCCTGTCGATCAAGTGGGCAAAATCCCTTATAAGTTTGTGGTGAGTTTTTTTCAACACCACCGTATGTTGCAATTAAAAGATCGACCGCAATGGCAGACGGTAAAAGGTGGATCGGCTTCTTACATCCGAGCCATTCAAAAAGCTTGTCCTTCCATACAGTGGAAGAATGCCCCAGTGCAACAGGTAATACGTGCTGATGATTCCGTTACGATTATTACCGAAAAAAATCAGGAAACTTTTGATTGGGTTGTGTTTGCCAGTCACGCGGATGATACGTTAAAGCTGATCCAAAAACCTTCAAAAGTAGAGCAGGAAATATTGGGAAGTTTCGATTATCAAGATAATTTTATGGTCGTACACAGTGATAGCTCGATCATGCCAAAACGTCGATCACAGTGGGCGAGTTGGCATGTGCATGTGACAGCCCAAGATCAGTCTAATAAAAAATCTAAAGTGAATAATGTGCATTATGGATTTACCTATTGGATGAACAGCTTGCAGAATCTACCGTGTAAAACACAGGTGTTTTCGACACTCAATCCAAATATGCCAATTGCAAAAAACAAGATTTATGTCGAACGTCATTATCGACATCCTGTATTTGACAAAAAAGCAATCCAAGCACAAGCACGTTGGCATGAACTAAATGGCAAAAATCGCAGTTCCTTTTGTGGCGCGTATTGGGGATGGGGATTCCATGAGGATGGAGCTAAAAGCGCTGAACGTGTTGTAGCACAGTTATTGACGCTGTCTGATTGATACGGAGCGAATGATATGTTTGAAGCTTCACTTTCGATCGCAAAAGCAAAAATCAGGCATCGCCGTTTTGCGCCCAAACTACATCACTTCGAGGCATCGTTGAGTTATCTATGCTTTGATCCCGATCAAATAACGGCAAATTTGGGCAAATCATGGCTGTGTTCTACACGTCGCTGGAATGTTTTAAATATTTATGAAGATGATTTTCTTCGAGAGCATACAGGGACGATCAGACAGAAAATAAAAAAAATCCTGTTGCAGCAAGCCGATACCATTTTGTCAGCTCAAGCAGAAATTCGTGTATTGGCTTTACCGCGAACGCTTGGTTTTAGTTTCAATTCGGTGGTGTTTTATTTTGTTCTCAATCAGCAGCAACAACCTATTTTTATATTAACTGAGATTAGCAATACGCCGTGGAATGAACGGAAAGTCTATGTACATGATTGCCGACATAAATTAGAAAATCACAGCCAATATGAGGCGGTAGAGTTCGAGTTTGAGAAAAGCTTCCATGTTTCTCCATTTATGCCGATGGACATTCAATATAAATGGAAGTTTAGTTTTTCTGACGTGCAGCATGTCATTCATATGCAACTGTATCAGTCGCAAAAAATGATTTTTGATGCAACGATGCGATTCAACTTGGTGAACATCACACTTCCTTCACAGCTCAATCGATATGCTATTCATCATGCCTTCGAACCTTTCAAGATGTTAGCTTCAATTTATATACAAGCATTTCATCTATGGCGAAAGAAAGTTCCTTTTTATCGGCATCCTAAAAAAGATAAGGATTTAAAACAACATGATGAAAACGCTAATTTTCGGTGAACACGATTCACTGCCTTTGGTTCTACGAAGCTTGCTGAAACTTCGTCATGGTCAAATCCATTTTCGTGGAGAATGGAATGGTACTGTTGGTGAGGTTTCTGATTTAGAAGCGACGATAGAGGTTCATAATAAAGAGTTAATCAATCTCATTTTTAAAAATGGTGTGCTCGGCGCAGCTGAAGGCTATATTCAAGGCTATTGGAGCAGTGAACATTTAGTTGAAGTGATTCAGATATTGGCGAGAAATCGTCATGTGCTAGACAAAATCAACCAAAATGTCATTTCTCAAGCGAGTCAACTGGCTTTAAAAGCGTGGTATAAAACCCGCAAAAACTCACTCACAGGCAGCCGTAAAAATATTGCTGAACACTATGACCTGAGCAATGATTTTTTTAAGTTATTTCTCGATTCTTCAATGATGTACTCCAGTGCGGTGTATCAGCACAAGGACATGACTTTAGAACAAGCCTCAGATTATAAAAAAGAATTGATCTGCCAAAAACTACAACTCAAGCCGATGGATCATTTGGTTGAGATTGGAAGCGGTTGGGGTGGTTTTGCAATTTATGCCGCGCAAAATTACGGTTGTAAAGTCACCACCATTACGATTTCACAAGCTCAATATGACGAAGCAACCAAACGCATTGCAGATACTGGCTTGAGCCACCGTGTAGATGTTCAACTTAAAGACTATCGTTTATTGGAAGGCAAGTTCGATAAATTAGTCTCTATCGAGATGATCGAAGCGGTGGGCGAGCAATATTTATCGACCTATTTTAATAAATGTAGATCTTTATTAAAACCCAATGGCTTGGGCTTGATTCAAGCGATCACGATTGAAGACGCACGTTATAAAAAAGCGTTGCATACCGTGGATTATATTAAACGCTACATTTTCCCTGGCAGTTTTATTCCGTGTATCAGTGTGTTGACTCAAGCTGCATCTGAACAACAGTTACGTTTAAAACATCTTGAAGATATTGGTTTGAGCTATGCGGAAACCATTCATCAATGGCGGGAGCGGTTTTTAAATGCCAAAGCGCAAGTTTTAGCACTAGGTTTTGATGAAAACTTTATTCGAATGTGGGATTTCTATCTTTGTTATTGCGAAGGCGGCTTTAAAGAAGGGGTGATCAGTGATGTGCATCTCTTGTTCGAAGCAACTCCGTATTAATAAGTCACTTATTTGATGCATTAAGGAGGCAGTATGTTGTGGCAATTGTTTTTACTTGATGCAGTGGTGATGACCGTTTGTTGGTTATGGGCAACATACAATCATCGTGCAGGCATCGTTGATGTGGCATGGAGTTTTTGTATTGTTCTTAATATCGTCATGACAGCATGGTTGGTGGATGTTGCCCCAGTCAATGTCCAGTTATTCATTGGAATATTCAGTTCAATCTGGTTCTTGCGTTTGAGTTGGCATTTGTTACGCCGTTATTTAGCAGAGCATGAAGAAGATCGACGCTATGCCAATATGCGTCGTGCGATGGGGAAATATCAACATCTTGGTTTTTTCGCTTTCTTTATGTTTCAAGCAGGCTTGGCTATGTTGTTTACGATTCCAATGTGGAGTTTGCTCAATGTTCCAAGTGCCGTATGGCGTGTTCAAAGCAATGATTTTCTGATTATTGCGGGGATGATCATGGCAATTGCTTTTATCGGTGAGGTGATCGCAGATCAACAACTTTATCGGTTTAAGCAAAACACGCAAAATCATGGCAAAACCATGGATCAAGGGCTATGGCGTTATTCACGTCATCCAAATTATTTTTTTGAATGGATACATTGGTTTGCTTATCCAGTTTTAGGATTGGCAGCGGGTTTATATAGCTTGTGGATTTATCCAGTATTGATGTGGTTGTTTCTGTACTACATCACAGGTATTCCATTTAGCGAACAACAGGCTTTAAAGAATCGAGGTCAAAATTATCTCGATTATCAAAAACGAACTTCTATGTTTATTCCGTGGAAACCCAAAGAGTAGGTACGCGCATGGACTTTATTATTCAAAAATCATTAAAACTCGTTGAGAGCGGTCTAGTACCTGATCAAGCGATTCGTGCTGCAATCCGTGCATTGAGCAAAAAGCGATTGATTCAAGAAGGGCGCTATGACCCTGAACAAGGTGCTCAACGTTATATGGATGTGCTGAACATGCTGAAGCACAGTGAAATTGCAATCGAAACGGACAAAGCCAACGAGCAACATTATGAATTGCCAACTGCTTTTTTTCAGGCTGTTTTAGGAAAAAGGTTAAAATACAGTGCATGTTTTTTTCCACATGAAAAAACCACGTTGGATGATGCAGAGGAATTTTCGCTGCACATTTATAGTGAGCGGGCGCAATTGCAGGATGGTCAACAGATCTTAGAACTTGGATGTGGTTGGGGTTCATTTACATTATGGATGGCAGAACGCTATCCCAATGCAAAAATTACTGCAGTGTCCAACTCTGCAACCCAACGTAATCACATCTTGGCGGAAGCTGAAAAGCGCAGTTTAAATAACATTGAAGTGATTACTTGCGATGTCAATGTCCTTGAGTTAACAAAGAATTCATTTGATCGCGTGGTTTCTGTGGAAATGTTTGAGCATGTCAGAAACTATCACAAGCTGTTTGAGAAAATTCAATCGTGGCTTAAAACGGATGGATTATTATGGTGTCATATTTTTTGTCACCGCTTTTTACATTATCCATTTGAAATCAAAAGTGAATATGACTGGATGTCGAGATACTTTTTCTCTGGTGGATTGATGCCTGCAAGTTCAACTTTTTTACACTTCCAAGATCATTTAGAACTTGCACAGCATTGGCAATGGTCAGGTACTCATTATGAAAAAACTGCCAATGCTTGGCTGGAAAATATGGATCGCAACGCTGAACAATTAAAACCCCTTTTTGAAAAAGTGTATGCACAAGATGCTGAGGCATGGTGGCAACGTTGGCGTATATTCTTCATGGCTTGTGCAGAGTTATTTGGTTTTGAGCAAGGACAAGAATGGGTGGTCGGTCACTTCCTGTTCAAAAAGAAAGCCGTATAATGAAATGCGAATCTGCCAGTAGATCAGCCTATGTTTAGACGCAATAAAAATGATGCAAATACGCATCCACTCAGTGAGATGTTTAATCGCCATTATTGGTTGCAAATTGGGCTGATCGCACTTTCGATTATTATCGGAATAGCCTGTAGTGCTTGGGTTATCAAGGGTTCACTGTTAAAAACAGCGCTTGAACAAGAAATGGATCACTATTGGATACGAATTGAGCGTAATCCCAATGCTGATCTGCCTGATACAAAAAATTTATATGGCTATCGTTGGGAAACTGAAACACCGCCATTGGCGTTCAAACATCAAGTTTTAAAAGCAGGGGTACATCGAATATTTGTTGATGGTAAAGAACGAATGACGGTGTATGGCGAACAAAAAGGGCAGCATGTACTGCTGGTTTTTGGCGAAAGCAACGTCAATAAAATCGTTTGGATGTTTGGTCTCGCGCCTTTGATGTTTAGCCTCATCGTGTTGTATAGTTTTTTATGGTGGTCTAACCGTCGAGCGCGACGATATTTTTCACCGATCACACGATTGGCGAATGCTTTAGAACATATTGACTGGGCGCATCAAAATAAAGAAGCGTCTCCGTTTCAAGGGATCAGTACCAATGGCAATATGGAGGCTGAATATCTCAAGCAAGCATTAGAAAAATATCACCAAGTGCTGAATGACTTTATCAACCGAGAACGCGAGTTTACTGGTGATGTGAGCCATGAGTTACGCACTCCGCTTACGATCCTAAAGGGAAATGTGCAACTGTGTCAGTCTCGTTATGGCAATGACAAATCTTTAAGCCGTATTTCGAATACCATCGAGGATATGCAATTACTTGTTGATACTTTATTGGCAATCGCGCGGAATACGACCAACACTTTAACGGCAGAGCAAATTTGTCTATCGAATATTATCAGTGAGTTGGTTGGTGATCTCGAGTCCGTCGGCCAAACCAAGGGCATTGAAATCTTGGTTCAATATGATCCGCACGAATTTCCAAGACTTATCTATCCTTCGATGACCAAGATGGTGCTGAGCAATATTTTACGCAATGCATTGAATTACTCGCAAGGGACACATATTCATATTATTCAACGCAAGAATAGTATTGTGATCGCTGATAATGGTATCGGAATCAACATGCCAAATGATTCTAAAGTACAAGAGTTAAGCGCAAGTCAGCTTCAAATTAAAGCAAAAGGGCATGGTATTGGATTACAACTGGTGCAGAAACTCTGTAATCAATTGGGATGGCGTGTAGAGTTGTTTGATCGACAATACTATTTAAACACACACCCGCACCTTCAACTCGAGAATACAACAGGTCTAATTGTTGTTGTTTATATGAACTAACTTGAGTGATCTTCTAATGCGACCTTTAATCCAACACCTGAAACGGTGTGAATCAGCTTTTGTTGAAACGGTTTATCGACCATTTTACGTAAATTATAAATATGACTGCGTAAGGCATCACTTTCAGGTTCTTCATCACCCCAAAGCTCAATAATAATTTCTTGTTTGGTAATGACCTTGGGCGAGTTTCGCATCAAAATTTTCAATAATTTGAATTGAATGCGTGCCAAATCGATTTGTTGACCCGCACGAGTTACGGTCTGAGTCGAACTGTCTAAAATAAGATCGTGGATCTGAATCTTGTTTGAAGAAACTTCGCCAAGAGAGCGTTTGATTAAAGCACGTATGCGCATGACCAATTCATTAAAATCAAAAGGTTTAACCAGATAGTCATCTGTACCGGCAGTAAACCCTTTTAATTTATCATCTAGTGTATCTCTCGCAGTCAGCATCAACACAGGAATGTCTTTGCCTTGATCATTCCGCAACCATTCACATAAATCATAACCTGATCCATCAGGTAAATTAATATCAAGCAATAACAAATGATAGGGTTGCTGCTTTAGAAAATTTCTTGCAGCATCTAGATTCCGCGCATGGTCGATCACAAAGCCATGTTCTTCTAAAAACTCGCATACAGTTGCAGCAAGCTCATAGTGATCTTCGACCATCAGAATAAATTGATTGTTCATAATTAGATTCAAGTTATTGATTTAGTAGTTGTTGCTTTAATTTAGCATTGAATGGTGAACTTCCAAACCAAATTTTAAAATACTGATTGGCTTGATTGTCAGTGATTTTTCCCAGTGGCTTTTGATTTAAAGATAATGAAAGGGTTTGATTGGATTGGGTGTATTTTAATGAATATAGATCACCTTTTCGTACAGGTTTATACAGTGCTGTAATTCGATTCAAAGGCGAGTTTTCTGAATAGTCAGGAATATTTTTCTTGAGGAAATGTGTTGCTGCACGTTTGAATGCCCATTCAGGAATGTCACGAGTGTATAAGAAATCTAATTGAATATCTTGCGTTTCCCATTTTTGTGTACAGTCTGCTGCATAGTAGCTCACATTACCGACCTCTTTTTTGGTGACGATAAGGGCGGCATTTTTACACAATTGCGTATTCGCAGAACTCTGAGAGGCTGTTGTTAATAAAAAAAGCGTACTCGATAGCAGTAATAAATTTTTGTAATAACCACGCATCTCAGACCTCAATATTTAAAAGTTAAGTTGTCTATCTATCCTTCACTTTAATTATGAAGGTGCTCAATTTATTTCCATGATTTTCTACTGGGGTGAGTTGGATTTTAAGTTATTTTTAAAAGGTAAAATCATTGAGTAAGCTTTGCCGACATAAGGCAGAGAACGAAAAAGTCCATCGGCAGGATCCCAATAATCTTGTTGGAAAACGATCTGATTTGAACCATTGATCTTGATTTGGGTGATGCCATAGGATGCCATCGATTTAGTACGACCAAACATTTTAAAATCATAGGCCATATACCAATGTATATAAGCTGAATCACTTTGATGTGTGGCACTGACCAGTTTTACAGTCACATTACTCACACGCTTATTCATACCTTCAAAATGTTGTATTAAATCTTGTTTATTGGAAAATTGAGAAAGTGTGTCATTTATAAAAAGTTGATCTGCATAAAGTTGACTTGCATTTTTTACGAAATCATCTGTTCCTAGTGTATTAAAAGCAGTAACGAAGCGTTGGCCGATCATTTGAGCTTTTTCATTGTCCAGCGTGATCCCTGTTATTTGTTTATCTGCATTTTGATAATCAGATGTATAACTTGGAACACTTTTACATCCGACTAATGAAATTAAGGTCAGCGTTGAAACTGCTAATGTTTTGAAGAGAGCCATATCTAATATCCAATTCCACTTTAAGATCTATACTAAAAGTGTTGATGTGAACAGGATGTGAACAAGTTCAATAAGAATAAAAGCGTTTTTTATAAAAATTTGAAACTCGCTCCCAAAGCTGTGCGTGACTTTGGAAGGAGCGGGAGACGATTGATCAGATCACTTGGCGTAAATCACGTGAGGTTTCCATCAGTAAAGGCAAAATATGAGTGATTAAATAATCTTTTGTTGTACGCATGGTGGGCGAGACAATATTTAACGCCGCAACAACATCTGCATTCGAGTCGTAGATCGGCACAGCAACAGCATGTACGCCAAGCTCATGTTCTTCACATGAATAGCACCAATCTTGTTCTTTAATTTCATGTAGAAGTGCTAAAAATTCCTCACTATCGGTATGTGTATATTTGGTCAATCGTTTCAGTGGATATTTTTCCAACCATTGTTTTTGCGCATCCAAATCAAGATGCGCAAGTAAAATTTTACCTGCTGAAGTGGCATGTGCAGGGAGTCGATTACCGAGGTGTAGACCGTATGGATTCACTCGATCGGTTTGTTGATGTGCCGCACTGCGTGCAATCGTAATGGCTTCATAGCCATCTAAAACCATAACTGAATAAATTAATGAAGTCTGATTGGTAAGCAAATTGAGTAAAGGCTGACAGATCTTAGGTAGTGGTGAACCATCTAAGTAAGCACCTGAAAATTTAAGAATTTTAGGGGCTAAAAAATAATAATGCCCATCAAATTCTAAATAGCCTAAGTATTCTAAAGTAAGTAAATGGCGTCGAGCAGCGGCACGTGTCATGCCCGTTTTTTCCGCCGCGGTACTAATGTTTAGGCGGTGTCGTTCGGGACCAAAACATTCCAAAATGGTTAAACCTTTCGCAATGCCTGCAATAAAGTCCTCATGCCGAATTGTTTTTTTATTTTCACTGTGATGAATAAATCGAACAGTTTTTTCTTGATCATGATCCATATGGTGAAACTCCGATTCGTCTTTTTTAATCTCTCATTATTAGTCTAATCAAAAGGCGACTGTTTTACTTGGATAATGTTCGATCATCGAACATAAAAATCATATATCGAACAAAATACACTTTAAAGCATAGAAGTACGTTCAAAATTTATCAAGAATAAATACAAGCAATCCGAACAGAACACTCAACTTCATTGGCTCGCTTTTAGGCATGAAAGATTGAGTGACTTATCGTACAGGAAGTAGGCAGATGATTGATAAGAGTAGCACCTCATTGACCGAGGTTTTATCCCAAATAACAGACGGTTCAACCATCATGATTGGTGGTTTTGGCACAGCAGGTCAACCCGCTGAACTGATCGATGGACTGATTGAACTGGGTGTCAAAGATCTTGTTATCGTCAATAACAATGCAGGCAATGGCGATTATGGTCTTGCCAAACTCCTAAAAACGGGGGCGGTCCGTAAAATCATCTGTTCCTTCCCACGCCAGTCTGATTCATGGGTGTTCGATGAACTCTACCATGCAGGCAAGATTGAATTAGAACTTGTCCCACAAGGCAATCTCGCTTGCCGTATCCAAGCTGCGGGTATGGGTTTAGGTGCGGTATTTACGCCTACAGGCTTCGGAACATTATTGGCAGAAGGTAAAGAAACCCGTCATATCGATGGGAAAGACTATGTACTGGAATATCCCATCAAAGCGGACTTTGCTTTGATCAAAGCCTACAAAGGCGATCGTTGGGGCAACCTTGTCTATAACAAATCTGCGCGTAATTTTGGTCCGATCATGGCCATGGCTGCGGATGTCACCATTGCTCAAGTCTCTGAAGTGGTTGAACTCGGTCAGCTTGATCCTGAACACATCGTTACCCCAGGGATTTTTGTTCAGCATGTGGTTGCGGTTGACGCAACAACACCTGTCACTGTGCAGTAAGGAGAACAACATGAGCTATCAAAAACTCAGCCGTGACCAGATTGCAGCACGAGTGGCACAAGATATTCCAGATGGGGCTTATGTCAACTTAGGTATTGGCTTACCGACTAAAATTTCAAAATATTTACCTGCCGATAAAGATGTCTTCCTGCATTCTGAAAATGGTTTATTGGCATTCGGTCCGCCGCCTGCCAAAGGTGAGGAAGACCCTGAACTGATTAATGCAGGCAAAGAATACGTCACCATGCTGACAGGTGGTAGCTTTTTCCATCATGGAGATTCCTTTGCCATGATGCGTGGTGGTCATTTAGATATTGCGGTACTCGGTGCATTCCAAGTCGCAGCTAACGGTGATCTTGCCAACTGGCATACAGGTGCAGCCGATGCGATTCCTGCTGTCGGTGGTGCCATGGACTTAGCTGTAGGTGCAAAGAAAGTCTTTATCACTACCGATCATGTCACTAAACAAGGTGAACCTAAGATTGTTGAAGAGCTTTCGTATCCAGCCACAGGTTTGAAATGTGTGGATCGTATTTATACCGATCTCTGTGTGATTGATGTGACCACAGAGGGTTTAAAAGTGATTGAGAAAGTGGATGGTCTGAGCTTTGAAGAACTACAGGCTTTGACGGGCGCTCAATTGATTGATGCGACACAAGCCTAAGGATTGCACAATCCCCCTAAATCCCCCTTTGTTAAGGGGGACTTCATCTAAATAGTCGGATGAGGTCTCCCTCCTTTTTAAAGGAGGGATTAAGTGAGGATTAAAGGAAAACAATATGAAAAACGCTTATATCATTGATGCTATCCGCACCCCATTCGGACGTTATGCAGGTGGTTTAGCACCTGTTCGTGCAGATGATCTCGGTGCAGTTCCACTACAAGCTTTAATGCAACGAAATCCAACCGTGGATTGGCAGCAAGTCGACGATGTAATTTATGGCTGTGCCAATCAAGCAGGTGAAGATAATCGTAATGTCGGTCGTATGTCTGCACTACTTGCGGGCTTGCCGTATCAAGTACCTGCAACCACCATTAACCGTTTGTGCGGTTCATCTTTAGATGCCATTGCAATGGCAGCGCGTGCGATTAAATCAGGTGAAGCAAATCTCATCATTGCCGGTGGGGTCGAAAGCATGAGTCGTGCCCCGTATGTAATGGGGAAATCAGACAGTGCATTTGGTCGTAGTCAAAAGATTGAAGATACCACCATGGGTTGGCGGTTTATCAACCCAAAATTGAAACAGATGTATGGTGTAGATACCATGCCACAAACCGCTGAAAACGTAGCGGGACAATTCAATATCAATCGTACTGATCAAGACCAGTTTGCCTTGGTGAGCCAACAACGCACTGCTGCAGCGCAAGCCAAAGGCTTTTTTAAACAAGAGATCGTCCCTGTCACGATTCCGCAACGTAAAGGTGATGTAGTCGTTATCGATACTGATGAATATCCTCGTGCATCGACCACCATTGAAGCACTGACCAAACTTAAAGGCGTGGTGAAAGCAGATGGGACAGTTACGGCAGGCAATGCTTCAGGGATTAATGATGGTGCAGCAGCACTGTTGATCGCATCAGATGAAGCAGTTGCTCAATACCAACTTAAGCCACGTGCCAAAATTATTGCAGCAACCACCGTCGGTGTTGAACCACGAATCATGGGCTTTGCACCTGCACCTGCGATCAAGAAATTACTGAAACAAGCCAACCTGACTTTAGCTCAGATGGATGTGATTGAGTTAAATGAAGCCTTTGCAGCTCAAGCTTTAGCGGTCACTCGTGATTTAGATTTGGCAGATGACGATGCGCGTATTAATCCAAATGGTGGTGCGATTGCCTTAGGTCATCCACTCGGTGCATCGGGTGCACGACTGGTCACCACAGCCTTGAATCAGCTTGAGCAAAAAGGTGGGAGCTATGCCTTATGTTCGATGTGTATCGGCGTGGGTCAGGGTATTGCTTTGATTATCCAGCGAGTTGAGTGAGGTCTGCTATGAGCCAGTTATACGCCAGCTTATTTTATCAGCCTGATGTCACTACCATATTTAGTGATCAAGCTTTATTGAATTATATGATTCAAGCCGAAGTGGCTTTGGCTAAAGCTCAGGCTCAGGTCAATGTCATTCCTATAGCAGCAGCAACGATGATCGAACAGGTTGCTCAATCTGCATTAGACAAAATTGATTTCGATGCTTTGGCAGTAGCAACGGGTTTAGCTGGGAATATTGCGATTCCGTTTGTGAAGCAATTTACAGCGATTGTGAAGCAGCACGATGAAGATGCCTCTCGCTATGTACATTGGGGTGCAACCAGTCAAGACATCATTGATACTGCGACGATTTTACAGTGTCGTGATGCCTTGGGATTGATCGAAAAGCAACTTCAATCTGCATATCAAATTTCACTACAACAAGCTGAACGCTACCGTGATCAAGTGATGATTGGGCGAACATGGTTACAGCAGGCCTTACCGATTACCTTAGGACATAAGTTTGCACGTTATGCGGCGGCATTTAAGCGTGATCTTGAGCGTTTACAAGCAATGAAAGATCGAGTACTCACCGCGCAACTCGGTGGTGCTGTGGGTTCATTGGCCTCTTTACAAGATCAAGGTTCTGCCGTGGTTCAAGCCTTTTCTGCTGAATTAGGGCTCACAACACCAGAATGTACATGGCATGGTGAGCGTGACCGTATGGTTGAGATTGCTAGTCTACTTGCCATGATAGTCGGTAATGTCGGCAAGATGGCACGAGACTGGTCTTTGCTCATGCAGACTGAAATTGCTGAGGTTTTTGAACCGACTGCAAAGGGTCGTGGTGGTTCTTCAACCATGCCACATAAACGTAATCCAGTTGCAGCCGCTTCGATTCTTGCAGCAGCAAATCGTGTTCCTGCACTGATGGCAAGTGTATATCAAAGCATGGTGCAAGAGCATGAACGTGCTTTGGGTGCTTGGCATGCCGAATGGTTAGCGATTCCTGAGATTTTTCAGTTATGTGCGGGCGCATTAGAGCGCAGTAATGAGGTTTTACAAGGCATAGAAGTCAATGCAGATGCAATGCAACGGAATCTTGAAACGACTCAAGGTTTGATCATGGCTGAAGCAGTCATGATGGCACTTGCTAGCAAGATTGGTCGTTTAAATGCACATCATGTGGTTGAGCAAGCATGTCAGCAAGCAGTCGCACAAGATACGCATTTGAAAAACATTTTATCCAACCTAGATGAAGTGACGCTTCATTTCTCAGCTCAAGCCTTAGATCAGCTTTTCCAGCCTGAGTCATATTTGGGCAATATTCAGGCGCAAATTGATGCAGTCCTACAAGCAGCGCAAGGAGACTCAAAATGATGATCAATATTCATAATCGTCAAGGACATCAACTTGCTGTGCAAGTCCAAGGTCTAAAAGATGCGCCAGTGATTGTATTTTCTAACTCGCTTGGAACAGATCATGGTATGTGGCAGGCACAAGTTACCGCATTGGCAGAGCACTATCAGATTGTGACTTACGATACACGCGGGCATGGGATGAGCAGCGTGATAGCCAATAGTACGCTGCAAGCCCTTGCCGAAGATGTCGTTGATATTTTAGATGCACTCAAAATTGAAAAGGCACATTTTTGTGGCATTTCAATGGGGGGGATTACTGGATTGTATCTCGCAATTCACCATCCCAATCGTTTTTTGAGTGTCACGGTTGCAAATTCGGCTGCAAAAATTTGGACAGCAGAAGGTTGGAATGCACGTGCTGATAGTGTTGAGCAGCAAGGTTTGGCGGATATCGTCAAAACTACGCATACGAGATGGTTTAGTGAACACTTTGATTATGCCCATGATGTGTTGGCACAAAAAACCATTCAAAGTTTAGCTGTGACGGCTGCACAAGGTTATGCCCATGCATGCCGAGCTTTAGCTGATGCGGATCTACGAGATCAACTTCAACAGATCCAAATCCCAACGTTCATTATTGCAGGTCAGTTTGATCCTGTTACCACGGTTCAAGATGCAACATTTATGCATCAGTCTATTTCACACAGTCAGCTTGAAATCTTGGCAGCTTCACATTTATCGAATATTGAGCAACCTCAGGTTTTCAATCAGGCATTGTCAACGTTTATTCAGAAAATATAACCGTTTCGGGTTAGAAAGGAATTCGCCTACAAGGAGGCAACTATGGCACAGGAATTTGCTGCCCCAAAAAACAGTATGGATGCACAGGCACTGATTAATGATGCGCCGCTTAGTAAGTATCAGTGGATGATTGCAATCATTTGTTTTCTCATCGTGTTTGTAGATGGAATCGATACTGCGGCGATGGGTTTTATCGCGCCTGCTTTGGCTCAAGATTGGGGCATTGACCGTTCCCAACTTGGTCCTGTGATGAGTGCGGCACTTGGCGGCATGATCATTGGGGCATTGGTCTCAGGTCCTACAGCAGATCGTTTTGGTCGTAAGATTGTTTTAACGATTTCCATGCTGATTTTTGGTGGTTTTACTTTGGCTTCAGCCTATGCCACCAATTTAGATAGTTTGGTGTTATTGCGGTTCTTAACGGGGATTGGTCTAGGTGCGGCGATGCCGAATGCGACGACATTGTTCTCAGAATATTGTCCCCATCGTATTCGTTCATTACTAGTCACCTGTATGTTCTGTGGCTATAACTTGGGTATGGCAACAGGTGGTTTTATCAGTAGTTGGCTGATTCCAACTTTTGGATGGCACAGCCTATTTTTATTGGGTGGATGGTCGCCGCTGATCTTGATGCTATTGGTGATTTTTTTCTTACCTGAGTCTTATCGCTATTTGATTGTGAAAGGTAAGAATCCTGAAAAAGTACGCAAAATTTTAACCCGTATCGCACCATCAAAAGTTCAAGGTGTGACCGAGTTTCATATCCCAGAAGAACACTCCGCGGTTGCGCAAAAGAAAAATGTGTTTGGCATGCTGTTCTCTAAACAATATTCCAAAGGTACCGTTTTATTGTGGTCAACCTACTTTATGGGTTTGGTCGTGATTTATCTACTGACTAGTTGGTTACCAACTTTAATGCGTGAAACAGGCGCAACTATGGAGCGTGCTGCATTTATTGGCGGTCTGTTTCAGTTTGGTGGTGTGCTCAGTGCCTTATTTATTGGTTGGGCAATGGATCGTTTCAACCCAAATCGAATTATTGCAGGTTTCTACTTTGTAGCAGGGCTATTTGCGATTGCAGTCGGTCAAAGCTTAGCAAATCCAACTTTACTTGCTGTTTTAGTTCTATGCGCTGGTATTGCGATCAATGGCGCGCAGTCTGCGATGCCAGCATTGAGTGCTCGTTTCTATCCAACCCAATGTCGTGCAACAGGAATTGCATGGATGACAGGTATCGGTCGTTTCGGTGCTGTATTTGGTGCGTGGATCGGGGCTGTTTTACTTGGGAATAATTGGTCGTTCACTATGATTTTAAGCATGTTGTTTATTCCAGCAACGGCTGCTGCTGTGGCGATCTTTGTTAAATCGGTCGTTGCGCACACGGATGCAACCTAATTTTCTTTCAATTCGGGACAACGTCAATGAATGATGAACAACGTTATCAACAAGGGCTGAAAGTCCGTACTGAAGTACTGGGTGAAAAGCATGTCGGGCGTTCTTTAGAGAACCTAAATGACTTTAACCAAGATTTTCAAAATTTTATTAGCCGTTTTGCTTGGGGGGAAGTGTGGTCACGTGAAGGTTTGCCACGTCATACCCGCAGCTTAGTTACCATCGCTATTTTGTTGGCTTTGGGACGCGAAGACGAACTCAGAATGCATTTACGTGCTTGTTTTAACAACGGTGTGACCAAGGATGAGCTTAAAGAGCTGATTTTACATAGTTCATTGTATGCAGGCTTACCAGCCGCAAATGCTGCAATGCACATGGCAGAAGAAGTCTTTAAAGAACTTGGAATCGAGGTGCAACCCGTTTCTGCACAACCACAGGATTAAGGAGATGAGCATGTTTAATCATACTTTGGGCGCATATCCACAACGGAATACTGATGATCACCCGCCAGCTTATACACCGGGCTATAAAACCAGTGTATTACGCTCGCCAAAAAATGCGTTGATTTCGATTAATGAAACTTTAACCGAGGTGACATCACCACATTTTTCACCCAGCATTTTTGGTCCTAAAGACAATGATTTGATTTTGAACTATGCCAAAGAGGGTTTGCCTGTTGGAGAGCGCATCATTGTACATGGCTATGTGCGTGATCAGTTTGGTCGTCCAGTGAAAAATGCATTATTGGAAGTTTGGCAAGCCAACGCATCAGGTCGCTATCGCCATCCAAATGACAAATTCATCGGTGCGATGGATCCGAATTTTGGTGGTTGTGGTCGTACGTTAACGGATGAAAATGGTTTCTATATTTTCCGCACCATCAAACCGGGTCCATATCCATGGCGTAACCGTATCAATGAATGGCGTCCTGCACATATCCATTTCTCATTAATTGCAGACGGTTGGGCGCAGCGTTTAATTTCGCAGTTCTATTTTGAAGGCGACACATTGATTGATTCATGCCCAATCTTGAAAACGATTCCATCTGAAGATCAGCGACGTGCTTTGATTGCATTAGAAGATAAGAACAATTTCATTGAATCAGATAGCCGTTGTTATCGCTTTGATATTCATCTGCGTGGTCGTCGTGCGACTTATTTTGAAAATGATTTGACTTAATGGGAGTAACACAATGAATGCGTGGAATTTTCAAGAATTAAAGGAAACCGCATCACAAACGGGTGGTCCTTATGTGCATATTGGTTTGTTACCTCAGCAAGCCAATATCGAAGTGTTTGAACACAACTTCAATAACCAATTGGTCAATGAAAAAACGCAAGGTCAGCGTATTCGTCTTGAGGGGCAAGTCTTTGATGGGCTTGGTTTGCCATTAAGAGATGTATTGTTGGAAATCTGGCAAGCCGATGCCAATGGTGTTTACCCAAGTCAAGCTGATACTCAAGGCAAAACAGTTGATCCAAACTTCCTAGGTTGGGGACGTACAGGGGCAAACTTTGAAACAGGTTTTTGGAGTTTCAACACCATTAAACCGGGTGCTGTAGCAGGCCGTAAAGGTATGACACAAGCGCCGCATATTGCAGTGGTTGTCTTTGCGCGTGGTATCAATCTTGGTTTGCATACTCGTGTTTACTTCGAGGATGAAGTGGAAGTGAATGCGAATGATCCGATTCTAAACAGTATTGAATGGGCGACTCGTCGTCAAACCTTAATTGCCAAACGCACAGAAGTGGATGGTGAAGTGGTGTATCGCTTTGATATTCGTATTCAAGGCGAAGATGAAACTGTTTTTTTTGATATTTAAATTTTAAGTGCATAACGAATGATTGCTTGCTCTTGGGAAAGACAGGCAATCCATTAAGGAAGATGATGATGAAAATGAAAACACTGGCAGCATTAACGCTGCTTGTTAGCCCTTTATTTACGGTTCAAATGGCACAGGCACAAGAAATTGTTCATAGCCCAGTTCAATTGGCTGAGCTTGCCAAGTCACCAGTGAAAACCATTGTACCGATTACTGCAAAAACCAAAGATCAGGCATTGGCTCAAGCCAAAGTCATTGCAGCCAATCAAGATGCAGATTTAGCAGAGTTTCGTATTGATTTGCTCGATTTTGCTGCTGATACCAAACAGGTGATTGCTTTAGGACATAAATTAAAAAAGATATTAGGCAATAAACCAGTGATCGCTACGATTCGTACCCATAACGAAGGTGGTCAACTCACCATTAGCGATGCTGATTATGGCAAGACCTATCAGGCATATTTGAAACAACCGTTCATGGACATGTTGGATGTTGAAATGTTCCGTGATCAGCAGGTGGTTAAAAATACAGTCAAATTGGCGCATGACAAAAAAGTGCTGATCGTGATGTCGAATCATGATTTTAAGAAAACACCAAGTGAAGATGAAATCGTTAAGCGTCTACTGCAACAAGATGAACTTGGCGCAGATATCTTAAAAATCGCTGTAATGCCACAGAGTAAGCAAGATGTATTTACTTTGATGAATGCAACTTTAAAAGTCAGCCAACAATCGAAGAAACCATTACTCACGATGTCAATGGGCAAACTAGGCACGATTTCACGTATTGCGACCGCAAATATGGGCGGTAGTTTTAGCTTTGGCATGATTGGTGAAGCATCAGCACCCGGTCAGATTGATGTGACCCAACTGAAACAGTTGTTAAAAACAGTTCAGCCGACAGAATAATTGAAAAGGATTTTTAAAATGAAAGTTATTTCTTTACGTTTAAGCGCTCTCGCAATCGGTTTAGCAGTATCAGGTTTGGCAGTAGCTGAAACTTACATCGTAGACCGTTATCAGGACGACACTGAAAAAGGTTCACTGCGTTGGGCGATTGAACAAGTCAATAGCAAGCCGACAGAAGCTAGCGAGATTCTGATTCAGGCGGTAGGGAAAGCACCGTATGCAATCAAGGTAAATAGCCCACTTCCTGAAATTAAAGCACCAGTCAAAATCATTGGTACGCAATGGACGAAAACAGGTGAACATATTGCGATTGATGGTTCAAATTATATTAAAGGTCGTGGCGTTGAGGCATGTCCAGGAGCGGTAGAGGGGCAGTTCGGAACCAATGTACGAACCACAACTTTGCCGGGAATTGTGTTGCGTGACATTAATGGTGTGACCATCCAAGGTTTAGAAATTCGTCATTTTTGTATCGGTATCTTGATGAATCGTGCCAGTAATAACCTGATTCAACATAACCGCATTATGCATAACTATGGTGGCGCGGGCGTGATGTTGACAGGTGATGATGGCAAGGGCAATCCAACAGCAACCACCACCAATAACAACAAAGTTCTCAATAACTATTTCCAAGACAATGGTGATGGGTTAGAGCTAACCCGTGGGGCTGCATTTAACTTAGTGGCAAATAACCATTTTATTTCAACTTCAGCAAATCCAGAGCCATCACAAGGGATTGAAATTCTTTGGGGTAATGACAATGCAGTGGTAGGCAACAAGTTTGAAAATTATTCAGATGGTTTACAGATTAATTGGGGCAAACGTAACTATATCGCCTATAACGAGCTAACCAATAACTCATTAGGATTTAACCTAACGGGTGATGGTAATATTTTAGATAGCAATAAAATTCATAGCAATCGTATTGGTATTGCGATCCGTTCTGAAAAAGATGCCGATGCGCGTATCACATTAACAAAAAATCAAATTTGGAATAATGCGAAAGATATTAAACGCTGTGAAGCAGGTGGAAGCTGTGAACCAAACCAACGTTTAGGTGCGATCACTTTTGATATTCCGGGCTTAGAGCATGCACATTATGTTGGTTCTCGTGGTCATGGCGTCAAGATTGATCCTGCAAACCTACAAAAAACTTGTCAGCAGCCAAATGAACAAGGCTGTAATGTGCAACCGAACCAAGCGATTCAAGCACCAAAGCTTACACTCTCAAAAGGTCAAATCGCTGCTGAGGTGAAAGGACAACCAAATCAGCGTTATCAAGTCGAATTTTTTGGAAACTCAGTAGCTAGTTCAAATGAAGCAGAGTTTTATTTAGGTTCAGCGATTGCTGTTAGCAATGCTCAAGGTGTAGCAACTGTTTCATGGAAACCAACTGCTAAAGTTGCCTCCATTACAGCCAATGTGACGGATCATTTAGGCGCTACATCTGAACTGAGTTCAGCCGTGCAAGTCAAATAACAATAAAAGTAGCACCTTTACAGAGGTGCTACATCGACTAAAAAGACAAGGAATTTATCGATGAAACAGTATTCATTTTTATTTAAAACGACGTTACTGGCATTTTCAATTTTATCTGTACAGCATGTTTTTGCAGATCAGCCGTGGTCACAAGAGCGTCAATGGTTATTGGGTGATTGGAATGGTCAACGCCAACAACTGGAACAAGAGGGTTATAAATTTACCGCATCGATCATGAGTCAAGCAGCAACCAATTTGGATGGTGGTTATAACGATAGCAATAGTTTTGAGAATGCTGCACAACTTTCTTTAGGTGCAAATTTTGATTTAAATAAAATACTCGGTTGGGAAGATACCACAGCAAATATTTTAATTACCAAGCGTGATGGTAATGCTTTGACTTTGGAAAGGATTAAAGACCCACGCTCAAGTGCATTAAGTAACTCGCAAGAAATCTATGGTCGCGGCAAAATCTGGCGTTTATCGCAGGCATGGATTAAAACAGGTTTTGTTGATAATACGGTTCAATTCAAAATTGGTCGTATGGGCATGTCTGAGGACTTTAATGGTTCTC
Source organism: Acinetobacter sp. NIPH 1852 (assembly GCF_022549455.1). Lineage (NCBI taxonomy): Bacteria > Pseudomonadati > Pseudomonadota > Gammaproteobacteria > Moraxellales > Moraxellaceae > Acinetobacter > Acinetobacter sp. NIPH 1852. Next base: position 55,329 of record NZ_JAKZGG010000003.1, read on the forward strand.
AATGTGAATTCCAAAATTTATTGTTATGTGGAAGCCAACTCGGTAAATCGATTGGCTCAATTTGGTACAACCTACCAGTCGGTCTGTGGGGTGCAAATGTGAAATACCAGTTTTCACCTGAGTGGACGCTCGGTGTCGGTGTTTATGAAGTTAATCCTGATAACGTTAAAACCGATAAAAATAGTGATGGTTTTAACTTGGATATGGATAACGTCAAAGGCGCAACTATTCCAGTAGAACTGGCTTGGAAACCTAAACTGGCAGCCTTTAATGGTTTGGCAGGTGAATACAAAATAGGGGCACTTTATTCAACTGCTGAAGCGAATGACATCGCGATTGCAGAGAAAGTGCATGATAGCAAACATAGCTTTTGGCTTAATGCTCAACAACAGTTAACACAGAAAGGCGATGATCCAAAACGTGGGTTATTTGTCAGTTTGAATGCAGTTGTCAACGATAAAGACACGACTGCTGTGCGTAGTACACAACAACTTGCCCTTTGGTACAAGGGTGCTTTTGATCAACGACCAAATGACTCGATTGGTTTGGGGATCGCAAATTACCTAGTCAATGATCGATATAAAGACCGTCAAATCGCAACCAATAACAGTCGTGGATACGATGAATATGATGCGTTTGCAGCAGATTATGTGCCTGTGCAGCGTGATGAGCTCAATATCGAATTGAACTATACCTATCAATGGTCACCAGCAATTATGTTACGACCAAATCTACAATATATCCATCAACCTGCGGGTGTGAAAGAGGTGGATGATGCTTGGGTTGCTGGATTGAGCATGCGAGTGAATTTTTAATTTAGGAGTATGACCCCATGTCAGAATCTACCAATAGTCACACCATATTAAAAATATGGTGTTTCGTCTTAGGTCTAGCTCTATTGCTTACAGGACTATTTTTCACTGTAGGCGGTGCAAAGCTGGTTTCACTAGGCGGTTCATGGTATTTCATCATTGCAGGGCTATTAACACTGGCATCTGCACTGTTCATTTTTAAGCGTAAAGCCTTAGGTGTTTGGTTATTTTCGATCGTTTTTGTCGGTACAATTTTTTGGTCATTGCTTGATGTCGGTTGGGAGTTTTGGCCGCTATTCTCGCGCCTAATGTTTCCAGCAGGCGTGTTTGCTGCTTTGATGTTTAGCTTACCTGCTATTCGTCGTTATCAATTTCAATCAGGTGCAGATTTACCTGCTTATGCTGTAGGCGCATTGACTGTCGTTGGTATGATCATTGGGTTTTATCAAATGTTTCAACCGCATCCAACTGTTGCTGCATCAGGACAACAATTACCGTTGGTACCTGTTCAAACAGATATGAAGCAGACCAATTGGCAACATTATGGTCAAGATGCAGGTGGTAGTCGCTTCGCAGCTTTAGATCAAATTACCCGTGACAATGTCCATCAGTTAAAAGAAGCATGGCGCTTTCGTACAGGTGACTTTACAACGGGTTCGGGCAATGGTGCTGAGGATCAAATGACGCCTTTGCAAGTTGGAAATAAAGTTTTTTTATGTACACCGCATAACAATATTTTTGCTTTAGAAGCCGACTCAGGTAAACAAATTTGGAAAGCAGAAGTCAACTCCAAGGCGGATGCTTGGGAGCGGTGTCGCGGCGTCGCTTATTTCGACACAACTCAACCCATTCAACAACCAAGTTTAGCGGGTGCTACGCCTGTACAAACGGTTGCAACCAATACCGCATGTTTACGTCGTGTTTATACCAATACTCCTGATGGACGCTTAATCGCAATGAATGCGGATACGGGTGAACGCTGTAAAGATTTTGGTGTGGATGGTACGGTTGATTTGCATAAAGGTCTAGGTGAGGGCACGAAAGCACCACGCTTCCAAGTCACATCTGCACCAACCGTGGCAGGGTCAGTCTTGGTCGTTGGGAGTCGTATTGCTGATAATTTTGCCGCAGACATGCCGGGCGGTGTGATCCGTGCATACGATGTCATTACAGGTGAATTACGCTGGGTGTTTGATCCGCGTAATCCTGATCCAAACTATATGCTCAAAGAAGGCGAAATATATAAGCGTAGTTCTGCTAACGCATGGGCTGCATTATCTTATGATCCTGAAATGAATACCGTATTTTTGCCAATGGGTAGCTCATCTGTCGATGTGTGGGGCGGGAATCGTCAACCACTCGACCATAAATACAATTCTTCGGTATTGGCTTTAGATGCAACCACAGGTAAAGAAAAGTGGGTGTATCAAACCGTACATAATGATTTATGGGATTTTGATTTGCCGATGCAACCGAGTCTTGTTGACTTCCCAATGACAGATGGAACCAATAAGCCTGCGGTGGTAATTGGAACAAAATCAGGTCAGTTCTTTGTTCTTGATCGATTAACAGGAAAACCTTTAACAAAAGTGATTGAGCAGCCTGTTAAACCCGCCGATATTCCTGATGAACAATATAGCCCAACGCAACCTCGTTCAGTAGAAATGCCGCAAATCGGCAATCAAACAATTACTGAGTCAGATATGTGGGGCGCGACACCATTTGATCAACTGATGTGTCGTATTAACTTTAAGTCGATGCGCTATGAAGGTTTGTTTACTGCACCAGGAACAGATGTATCTTTAAGTTTTCCGGGTTCTTTGGGGGGAATGAACTGGGGTAGTATTGCTTTTGATCCAAGCCATCAATACATGTTTGTTAATGATATGCGCTTGGGTTTATGGATTCAGTTAATTCAGCAAACACCAGAAGATTTAGCACTAGAAGCAAGTGGCGGTGAAAAGGTCAATACAGGTATGGGGGCTGTACCGATGAAAGGTACACCGTATAAAGTAAACAAAGATCGCTTTTGGTCGAAGTTTAATATCCCATGTCAAAAACCACCTTACGGTACGATGACCGCAATTGATATGCGTACACGTCAAATTGCTTGGCAAGTACCGATGGGAACAGTAGAAGATACTGGACCTATGGGGATCAAAATGGGGCTGAAAGTACCGATTGGTATGCCGACGATTGGAGGGCCAATGGCGACACAAGGTGGTTTGGTATTTTTTGCTGCAACGCAAGACTATTATCTGCGTGCGCTTGATTCGTCTACAGGGAAAGAGTTGTGGAAGTCACGTATGCCAGTGGGTAGCCAAGGTACACCGATTAGTTATGTTTCACCTAAAAATGGTAAACAGTACGTGATGATTACAGCGGGAGGTGCTCGTCAATCCCCTGATCATGGCGATTATGTGATTGCATATAGCCTAGATTAAGTTCAATTCAATCTTTAAAAAGCTGCAATAGATTTTCTATTGCAGCTTTTTTTATTGTTCAAAAATATTGTCTTTCGATTTCTTTCATCATTATGGACACTTTCTATGTATTTTTTCTATTGAGATAAACAAAAACAAATTATGGACAAAAGCTTTTAGATTGGCATGTTCATTGCTTCATATATTTTATCTGGTCAGACCAGTCAGACAGTGTCACAAATTGGAGCAAACATGGATTTAGATCAATTCAATCAATTAAAAGCTGAGCAAGCGATGGAAGCATTAAAGCCGTGTGTGCATATCCCATCTTGGATTCAAAGTGTTGTTATGCAACGTCCTTTTGTTTCAGCAGATGAATTGTATCAAACAGCCGCCTTATATGCCCAAACATGGCAGTGGTCTGAAATCTCAGAGTCGCTTGCACAGCATCCGCGAATCGGTGAGAAAAAAGCTGCCATGACCTTATCTGAAAAAGAGCAACTGTTTTCGCAAAAAGAACAAGCTCAGCTTGATACGGAGCATGATTTTCAACAGGCACTGTATCAGGGCAATTTAGCGTATGAGCACAAATTTGGTCATATCTTTTTGATTCGTGCGGCAGGACGTTCAGGTTCGGAAATGTTAGCAGAACTCAACCGCCGCTTAGAAAACACAACCGAGCAAGAACAGCTTGAAGTCAAACAACAACTCAGTGAAATCGCACTAATTCGCTTAAAGCAGGAGATTCAATAATGGCAGCGATCAGTACACATATTTTAAATGCATCATTGGGGAAACCTGCTGCGGGTGTTGTCGTTGAATTATTGCAGGAAACGTCTCTCGGCTATGTGTTGATGGATCAACAACTCACAGATGTTGATGGACGTATTAAAGCATTTGATATTGATTCATTTACACACGGCAAGTATCAACTCATTTTTCACATTGCAGATTATTTTCAATCTCTAGAGGTTGAAAGCTTTTATCCCAGAGTGTGTATCGACTTTAAGGTGACAGATATTCAACAACATTATCACGTGCCTTTATTGATCAGCCCATTTTCTTATTCCACCTATCGCGGCAGTTAATACAAGCAATGAAGAAAATATAAATTTTGATTGAGGAAAGACCATCATGCACAACGATAAAATGCACAGTGATGCGGATGCAACAGTTTCAGCAGAACACCAATATTTAGGAATGAATAAAAACGTCATTTATGGCTTGCAACATGTGCTGACCATGTATGGTGGGATCATTGCACCACCACTTATTATTGGTGCTGCCGCAGGTTTAGAGGCTTCGGAGATTGGGCTATTGGTTGCTGCTGCGCTTTTTGTTGGCGGTATCGCAACCATGTTGCAAACCTTGGGTTTTAAGCATTTTGGCGCAAAACTGCCGATTGTCCAAGGCGTATCTTTTGCAGGTGTTGCAACGATTTTAGCCATTGTTACCACAGGTGGAGGATTGGCTTCAGCGTTTGGTGCTGTGATTGTTGCTTCATTGGTTGGTTTATTACTGGCACCATTCTTTTCAAAAATTATTCGTTTTTTCCCGCCTGTGGTGACTGGCTGTGTGATTACCATGATTGGTATTTCCTTATTGCCAGTTGCGATTCGCTGGATGATGGGGGGAAACCCGAAAGCTGAAAATTGGGGAGATCCAGCAAATATTGGTTTAGCTGCAATGACTTTAGCGATTGTGATTATTTTCAGTATGTTAAAGAGTCAACTCATGCGTCGTTTGGCGATTTTAATTGCGATTGTTTTAGGCACCGTGCTGGCTTCATTGGCTGGATTTGCAGATTTTTCCAAAGTCGCTAACGGATCAATGTTCGCTTTTCCTCATTTCTTTCATTTTGGCATGCCTGTATTTGAATTTACCGCCATTCTGTCGATGGTGATCGTAACTTTAGTGATTATGACGGAGACCACCGCAGATATTATTGCGATAGGGGAAATTGTTGGAACTAAAGTTGATGCAAAACGTATCGGTGATGGTTTACGCGCAGATATGTTGTCTAGTGCAGTTGCCCCAATCTTTGGTTCATTTATGCAAACCGCATTTGCGCAAAATGTAGGGTTGGTCGCGATCACAGGGGTAAAAAGTCGTTTTGTGGTCGCAACCGCAGGCGGGATTCTGGTGGTACTTGGTTTATTACCGATAGTTGGGCGTTTAGTGGCAGCGATTCCAATGCCAGTTTTAGGTGGTGCTGGTATTGTCTTGTTTGGCACTGTGGCAGCCAGTGGTATCCGTACTCTAGCAAAAGTAGATTATAACGATCACAAGAATCTGATTATTGTCGCAACTTCATTGGCGATCGGCATGATCCCAATTGCAAACCATGAGTTCTATGCACAATTTCCAAAATGGGTCGGGACCTTATTACATTCAGGAATTAGCTCGGCATGCATTACTGCCATTTTGTTGAATATTTTATTTCACCATTTACCTTTTACCAAAAAATCAGTTGAGGAGGCTACATTGCCAGTCAACTCAGGGCATTGATGGCACGCTTTGTTTATTTTCCAAAACCGTAACATTTTTTAATCACTCACCATTCAACGTCGCTTATTCATTTTTTGAATAGGTCTAGGGGAGTTTTGGCTTTGCAAAAGTTAAAACACAAGAAAATTTATTTGCATAGATTTAAAGCGTTGTTTGAATGGCATTACCGGGGAAACTTTATGAGAAATTTGACTTTAAAATCTGCAACATTGGTGTTCGCAATGAGCGCAGCGATGCAAAGCTGGGCAGCAGATACCAGTTCAAATGGGCTGTTTCAATTGGGTCAGGACTGTAGCGTTCAGGACAATTCAGTCAAAACAGTGCAACAAATGTTTAGCTGTGGGGCAGTTCATGGCGTTGTGAAAACAGCTTATTATTCTTTGAATAATGGTTATTTTGTCAATAATCTTAATCAAGATACTGTCGCAATTGGAGGCTATCTTAAATATGAAACAGCGCCATTGTATGGCATACAAGCAGCGATTGGTTATGATCTACAACGCCGTTTAGACGAGAAAAACAACAATGATGAAGTTTCTGAATTAAAGGAAGATCGTGATGGTTTGGCTGAAGCTTACATCACATGGAAGAATGATTTAGCACGCGTTACGATCGGGAATCAGCGTCTTAATTTACCGTTTATGGGGGATTATGCAGACCGACGAATTTTGATGGCTTTGTATCAAGCCGCGGATGTTCAGGTGGGTAACAATACTGATTTCTTGCGTCTTACCAAAGTGAATAAATTTAAAAGTTATGCTGATGATGAATTTAGCAAAACTACCCGTCAAAATGCGAATATTGAAACCGATGGCGTATGGTCAGTTGGTGTAGGGAAGCGTTTTGATTTGACTGAAGATCAAAAACTTAAAGCGCAGATTTGGTATCAACACTATGATGACTATACCCGTTTGATTTATACCCAAGCGGATCTTTCATTGCCTAAACTCAAATATACACCTGAGTTTTCACTGCAATATATTTCAGGGAAAGATCATGGCAAAGCCTTAGCAGGAGAGGTTGATAGTCAAATTTTTGGTGTTCAGACGGCATTTAAAGTCATGCCGAAAGCGAGCCTAAAAATTGCATATAACTATATTAAGCCTCATGCAGATGGTTATTTAAACGGTGCTCTACTAACGCCTTATGCGACTAAAACCTCATCAGGTGAAATTTTTGCTCAGCCATTTTTTACCAGTACCCAAGACTTAGGTGCAGGAAATGCTTTTATGACTTCGTTGGAAGGAAAGTTCACAGATCAAGTGATTGCCGGTGCTCGATATTCTTTTATGGATTTAAAAGAGTCTAACAAGGTTGCGAGTCGTAATCAGTCTGAATATATGATCTTTGGTATTTATAATTTTACTGGCGCATTACAAGGTTTTAGCGTTAGTAATTTCTTTGGTATCCAAACTTCACCACGCTATGAAAAAGACTTTCTACAAAATCGATTTACATTGAGCTATAAGTTTTAGCATCAGTGTTATTAAAATAGCCTATTTCAGATGTGAAATGGGCTTTTTTATGGTCTTATTGGCGATTGCTTGAAAAGCGTTGAGATAAAAAAAGCCCCCAATTAAGGGGGGAGTTAAAACTTTCTTTTATTAATCTAAAGGATTTCCTACAATATTGCTAATAATTCCTTGCATGATGTGTGAACCTTGTTCTTGATAAAGTGATTGATACCATTCCTCAGTCACTTTTTGATCTTTCATATGGGTTACATCACAACGTTTACGCGCGCGGAAAACCATTTCCCTTGTACGATCATTGCGTTTGTTTTGGTATCGTTCTAGTGCATCACTTAACCCAAAAGTATTTATCTGCAAAGCACGTGCCAAGTAAATGGCATCCTCCATGGCTTGGCAGCCGCCTTGTCCTATATCTGGGGTGGTACTATGGGCTGCATCACCGAGTAAAACGACACGACCTTTATAAAAATTCATAAAAGGCTCAATATCATGGATTTCGACTCGATTGGTTTTTTGTTCATCTAAGCAATCAATCAGTTGATGTACAGGTGAGCACCAGTCTTTAAAATATTTTTTCAGCTCAGTTTTATATTGATCACGTTGATTTGGTAGACCTACTTCTATAGGTACATCGAAAAAGAAGTAAAAGCGATTTTGCGCAACGGGCATGAGAGAAACTCGTTTTCCTTCACTCACATAGGTCGTCCATTGTTGCGCTGGAGCGATATTTTCGTCGATTTCGACTAAACCATTCCAGTTGACATAGCCTGCATACCGTCGTTCGACTTGATGGTCCAATACAAATGTACGGGTAATGGAATGGGTTCCATCTGCGCCAATCAATAGATCAGCTTGAATCTGCATACCATCTGCAAACTGAATGCTGACATGATCAGGATGATTTTCAATTTCGGTCATTTTCATGCCGAGTTTAATATCTTCTAAACCAAACTGTTGCATGAGAAGTTGTTGTAAATCTGCACGGGCAACAGGGTAGGCACGTTGTCCTACTTCTTTGTATAAAGGTGTTAAGCTAAATTGAGTCATGGTCTGATGCGTGAGTCCATCGACATATGCGAGCGACTCCATTTTTCCACCCAAAGCTTGGATTTGATCAGTCAAGCCAAGGTAGTTTAAGCATTTCACACCGTTTGACCATAGCGAAATCGCCGCACCTACAGGTAGAATTTCTGCCGCTTGTTCGTAGATCGTAACCTGATGGCCAAATTTTTTTAAAGCGATACCAGCAGTTAAACCGCCCATACCTGCGCCTATAATCGCAATATTCATCGTTTAGACCCTGATTGTTAAAAATATAAAATTTCTAAACAGTCTTAAGCGAGAAGCGTGCCAGTTTTATTGAGTGGTTTTACTGGTCATACCAGTTGTTGTGCTTCATTAAAATGCAGAAATGGGATGAGTGTGTTGATGTGGTTCAAAGTTTGAAGCAAAGTGGTGCGTGGAAATAAGATCATTGCTCATGTCGAGAAAAATAGACCCCCGCACGCTGTGCAGCACCAATGATATGCGCTTGCATGGCTTTCTCAGCCGCTACTGCATCTTGTTTAAATAACGCTTGTAAAATCACGTCATGTTCTTGAATGGTTTTAAAAGCAAGATTAGGTTGGACAAAGGGGAGGATCTGGCTTTTTTTCATCCATTCAGTGTGCATTTTAAGTGTCTGAATAATCGATTGATTATGACTTAATTCGATAATATGTTGATGAAAGGCATAATCAAATTCGGAAGCGGCTTGCCAATTCTGTTCCGAGATTGCATTTGCGAGTGCTTCATAGTGTTGTTGTAGGATCGTTTTATCTTGTTCGGTTAGATATTCACAGGCGAGTAAGGCGCAAAACCCTTCAAGTACATAGCGCAATTGGTAGAAATCTTTTAAAGAAATGCGGTGTTCACCTTCCCATTGTTCAGCGGCTTTACTGTGTTGTGAAATCACATAAACCCCTTTACCAGCCTTGATTTCCAACAATCCCAAAGCGGCAAGACGCGTTAAAGCTTCGCGCAAAGAAGCACGACTTATTCCGAGTTGGAGGGCTAAATCGCGTTGAGAGGGTAATGCAGAACCAATCGCATAAGTCCCTTGTTGAATGCGTTGATGGATGACTTCCACAGCTTGCTCAGTCACCTGAGATGATTTTCCATTGAGCATTGCTTGTGGGCTCATCAGTGGTCTAACCTAAATAAAATAATCAATTTGATTCTACACAAAATTCATAATTTTAGATTGACTCAAACGAAGATTAAGCAGATTTTTTATAACAGGTCAGACCAGTTGGACTGGATTTTGCATATAATGAATCATATAAAAATGTTTTAGGATTGATCAATGACGGTGCATATTGCCAAAGCAGTGACTTTGCCAGATAACTTACAGGGTTTAACCAATTTAGCTGATGCGCGTATTGGCGCGAGCATCGTATCTTGTTCTGATGAGTTTTTCGCAAGTGCGGAAAGAATGTTGCAAACTGAACCTGCCAAGTTTATTGAAGGTAAATTTGATGATCATGGTAAATGGATGGATGGCTGGGAGACACGTCGTAAGCGTGAAGCTGGTTATGATTGGTGCATCGTTCGTTTAGGTGTAACAGGAACAGTCTCTGGCTTTGATATTGATACTTCTTTTTTTACAGGGAATTATCCTGCTTCCGCCTCAATAGAAGGGTGTTATGCACCTGATGATCAATTGGAAAATATCACTTGGACTCCATTGTTAGAAAATTCAGTTTTATCTCCAGATCATCATCATTTTTTTAATTGCGAAGCACAAAAAATTACTCATATTCGCATTAATATTTTCCCTGATGGTGGGATTGCTCGCTTACGCGTGTATGGAAATGTCGTCCTTGAAAATATAGATTCAACTCAACAAATTGATTTGATCGGTTTGAAAAATGGTGGACGTATTGTGGCATTTAGCAATGCGCATTATGGGCATCCAAATAATTTACTCAGTCCAGATCGCGGCATCAATATGGGCGATGGTTGGGAAACCAAACGTCGTCGTGCACCGGGGTTTGACTGGTGTATTATTGCTTTAGGTCAAGCTGGACAAGTAGAAAAAATCGAAATTGATACAGCGCATTTCAAAGGCAATTATCCTGCATTTTGTTCGATTCAAGCCGCGTATGTTGAAGATGCAACGGATGCTCAATTGATTCCTCAAAGTATGTTTTGGTCTTTCTTGCTGGAGCAGCAACCGTTATCAATGGATGCCATTCATGCATACATTACTGAAATTTTGCAGCATCAGAAAGTGAACTATATCCGTGTCAATATGATTCCTGATGGGGGGATTAGTCGGATTCGATTGTGGGGCAAAATCACAGAATGAAATTGTTTCTTCAGTAATGAGCAAGGTCATATAAGTTTTGATAAAACAGATCATTTTTGAATTGGTATTTGCTTACTTTTGAAAGATCAAAAGTAACAAAAATCTTTTGTTAGGCTGATGGCACATCCTGAGCAAAACCAAAGTACTGCTTGGGTTGCAGCGCAAGACAGCCTAACGGGCGGCATCCATGCCGCCTAGCTCGATAGCAAATGTTCATTATGCATTGGATTAGAGAAGAACAATCTACGAAGTTTCGTTCTGCTAAAATAAAGTGAAGTTCAATATATGAGAAAAAACATCCAAATTCAGCCTTTAACTCAGGAGAGTTTCTCCGCTTTTGGTGATGTGATTGAAAAAGACAATCATGATTTTTTCCCAATTAACCAAGGTTTAACTGAGCGCTATCATGCACTTTCTCTCGCACAAGTGTCAGGTGAAAATGCTGCGGTAGGTATGAGTATTTTTCATAATTTATGTGCAACAGAAGCTCCATTTAAAATAGATATGCTTGAATGTCATCCGTGTGGCTCACAGTCGTTTATTCCACTACAACAGCAACAATTTATCATTATCGTGGCGCTACCTTTGGATCAAACACAACCAGATGAACAGCAGATTTTTGCCTTTTTAAGTAATGGTAAACAGGGTATTACCTATCGCCAAGGGGTTTGGCATCATCCATTAATCACGTTGGAAGCAAACAGTGATTTTTTAGTCGTCGATCGTATTGGTGGAGGGCAAAATTGCGATGTGTATCATTTGACTCAATCGAAATGGGTTGTCGAGTAGCAACAGTCAGAGATTGTGAATCTCTGACTGTATCAGTGTTTAATATTTCCCTTCAAAATTCGCACTAATCCGTTGTTTTAAATATTCCTTTGCGCTGATTGCTGGGTATTTTTTCTTTGGACTTTCAATGATTACATCTTCATTCGCCTGACAGAAGAATGCCAAACTATATCGCGCACCTTGATATTCATTGGCTTCAGGGTTTTTAACGCGGTGAAAATTCGATGGAAGTTGATCATCGCTCCAACGCATCAACATATCACCAATATTACAAGTAATCACATCATCACGTGGTTCAATACTGGTCCATTGCTGTTGTTCCATGTCTTTACCTGGACAAACTTGCAGACCGCCTTGACCTTTACGTTGAAACAGTAAGGTTAGGCAATCAAAATCAGTATGCGCACCTGCTCGCCATAAACCGAGTTGATCTTTCAAAGCGGGATCAATTGCATAGTAATGCAACATGCGTAAGGTACTTTGATAGCTTTCTTGATCAGGCTTGTGGGCGAGTGCAAAGAAATCATCTGCAAAACCGAGCTTGTATGCAAAACAAGATAGAACTTTCATACCCACTTGCCAGCTTGCTTTTTCAAACTCAAGCATGGTGGTCTTAAATGCGGGTAATTCTTGTTCGCTAGGGTACAACCCTGCCATACGTGGGCGCGTAATTTGATAGGATTCTTTTTGATCAGGCGTACTGGTCGATGGGCGAATTTGTGCTTTGCTTTCCCAGCCTGCATTACGATTTAGAGGATACTGTGCTTTGACGTGTTCAGGAAGATCAAAGAACTTTTTTGTCATTTCAAAAGCATTGTGAATTTGGGCAAGATCAATACCGTGATTAGAGATTTGAAAGAAACCTATATCTGTTGCAGCACTCCAAAGTTGCTCTGCAATTTCATATTTACGCTTTTCAAAGTCTGATAAATCAATTACCCGAACTTCTCGTTCAAAGGTTTCTTGACCTAAAGCACCCATACGCGCTTCTTTTTGTAACTCTTCTAAGTTGTAGTGATCGTCAGTTAAGTTGGTCATATTTGCGCTATTCATATTTCACCTCAATTTTTGGATAAACCATGACCCAATCAAATTGAATGAAAGAGACTGGATCATTTTTTCAAAAAAGAGCAGCACTTTCTAAATCAATAGAAAATGAGCTTATTTCTGAGCAATGACCCACATATATGTCGAATCGACTATATATGCTGAACGCTTCTACTCTGACCTATTGATATAAGCATTTTTTATACCAAATTTAAAATGTGCTGTTTGAAGATATTTAATCGATAGAAATAAGGCTAAATGGTGAATGAAAAATCAAAAAATTATTTTATGATTCTTTTTTGCACATTTTGATGTTTTAGAATGGTGCATTTTTGGATTTGATTAAAAGCTATCTCTATTTAAAAAATAGTATTCGATTAAAAATAGGTGATAGATGAAGACCTAAAACAAATTGTTTCGGATCATTTTGTTGAAAAATAAAGATTAAATAAATACTGGCATGGTGTTTGCTAAATCTTTACTGAGTATAAGCGGTCAGTGTGTACTTTCACACGGGACATTGCTCTACAGCGTTTGCTGTTCCTCTTTTGGGGACAAAGCCAATGTTTGGCTTTGAGAGAATCTATGTGCTTATACATTTGGTTTTTATTCCCCTAAAAGAATAGCGAGATGAGTTCTTATATATTTAGGGGTTTACTTATGAAAATTCAGCACTATGTAGGCAAAGCACGGTTCACTGTTATTGCTGGCGCATTATTCTTTGGTTCATTTACCCATGCTGCCGATAAACTGGTATTACAAACCACATGGTATGCACAAGCAGAGCAAGGTGGTTATTATCAAGCTCTGGCACAGGGTATTTATAAAAAATATGGATTAGATGTCGAAATAAAAGTGGGTGGGCCGCAAGTCAATAATATGACGCTGTTACTTTCTAAACGTGCCGACATTATTATTAATTATGATTTACAGGTTTTAAAAGGGATTGAAAGTAAGTTTCCAATCAAAGCGATTGCAGCACCATTTCAGTTCGATCCTCAAGGCGTATTAACGCATAGCGATGTAAAGTCCTTGGCTGATCTAAAAGGCAAAACCATCTTGGTTTCAACCAGTGGACAAGCAAGCTGGTGGCCTTGGTTAAGAGAAAAATACAGTTTAAATCCAGCTCAGGCGCGTCCTTATACTTTTAATATGCAGCCATTCTTAGCGGGCAAAAATGTCGCCCAACAAGCCTATGCAACCTCTGAAGTTTTTCAAGCAAAAAAAGCAGCACCATCCAGCAACTTCTTCTTATTTGCTGAGGCTGGTTATCCAGCTTATGGTGGCATTTTAGTGACTCGCAATGATGTGATTCAAACCAAGCCAGATGTGGTACGCCGTTTTGTGCAAGCCTCTATGGAGGGATGGAAAAACTATCTGGCTGACCCCAAGCTTGGAAATGCCATTATCAAAAAAGAAAATCCAAATATGAATGATGAGCTGCTCGCTTTTGCAGTCAGTCAAATGAAAAAATTACAATTAATTGATGGTGGCGATGCCAAAACACAAGGCGTCGGAGTTATGACCGACGCACGCTGGAAAGCGACGCGTGATTTCATGGTGAATGCAAAATTGCTAGATGCTAAAACCAACTGGAAATCGGCTTATACCACACAGTTTGTCAGTCCTGTGAAGAAATAAAAGCTGTATTTAACGGTTAAGAAAATAGGGCAATCGCACCAAGGGGAAACCACATGAATTCAGTTTTATCTGTTGATCTTCCAGTAAATACATCATCAAATTTTGTAACACCAATGCTCATGGTGAGAGGGGTAGAAAAAACCTATCCCAATGGTACCCATGCATTACAACGGCTCGACTTAAATATTGCACGGGGTGAAATTATTTCATTACTTGGACCATCTGGATGTGGCAAAAGTACTTTATTGAAAATGTTTGCTGATCTTGAGCAACCATCAGCAGGGCAAGTCCGTTGGAATGGCAAGGCTGATATTCAATCGCAATGTAAAATGGCAATGGTGTTTCAGGAAGCGACTTTAATGCCGTGGGCAAATATTGAAGACAATGTTCGTCTACCTTTAGATTTGCAGCATATTTCCAAAGCTGTGAGCACCCCCAAAGTTTTAGATGCGCTAAAAGCAGTAGGTTTAGACAAATTTAGCAAAGCCTATCCACGGGAACTTTCAGGTGGGATGCAGATGCGTGCTTCTTTGGCTCGCGCACTGGTCACAGAACCTGATTTGTTATTGATGGATGAGCCTTTTGGGGCATTGGATGAATTTACCCGTCATAAGTTAGATCGTGATATCCGAAAACTTTGGTCTGAGCGAGATTTAACCGTTGTTTTTGTCACCCACAGTATTTATGAAGCGGTGTATTTGTCCTCACGGGTGATTGTAATGGGGGCACGTCCGGGGCGTGTGGTCGCTGATTTGGAAATTGAAGGTCCATATCTGCGCGATGAATCCTTTAGAACATCTGATGTTTTTATTAAACAATGTGCACATTTTTCAGCGTTATTGGCTAAAGCAAGTGGGGAGCATGATCATGATTAAACCATTAATAAATAATCCTGCGATACAGCGAATAGCAGCACCCTTGATGCTTGGTTTTTTATTGTTATTGTTTTGGCAATTGAGCTTTCAGCAATTAGAAGTGCCTGTTTATATCGTGCCGAAACCAAGTGATATTGTGATGGCGATGATCAATCAATCTTCATTGCTCTTTGGTAGTTTGCTGGTGACGCTAAAAATCACCTTATTGGCTTTTGCTTGTGCAGTGGTCATCGGAACTTTAATTGCATTCGTATTTGTGCAAAGTCGTGTGCTAGAAGCGTGTTTTATGCCGTATGCGATTTTATTTCAGGTCACGCCGATTGTGGCAATTGCGCCTTTGGTGATTATTTGGATTCAAAACACCACTTTAGCATTGGTCGTCTGCGCGATGTTGGTGGCAGTATTTCCAATCTTAACTAATACCACTTTAGGTTTGCGTAGTGTGAATAAAGGTTTACTCAATCTTTTTCAGATCAATAAAGCCAGTCGCTGGCAAATTCTCATGCGTTTACGTGTACCCAATGCCTTACCTTATTTCTTTGGTGGATTGCGGATTTCATGTGGTTTAGCGCTGATTGGTGCAGTCGTGTCTGAGTTTGTTGCAGGCGCAGGTGGAACGAGTGCGGGGTTGGCTTATCAGATTTTACAGGCTGGATTTCAACTTGATTTACCGCTCATGTTTGCAGCGCTCTTTTTAATTACCTGCACAGGCTTGGGACTATTTGTATTGATGTCTTTGTTAAGCCGTATCTTTTTAAGTAAATGGCATGAGAGTGAACAAGTATGAGCCAAGATTCTTTGAGTAAACGTTATTTAATTAAAAATGCCCATGCCATTCTGACTGGTTTATCGAACGATACCGCACGTTCGTCAGCGACAGCGATTCGGATACAAGATGGAAAAATTATCGAACTAGGGTCACTGACACAACACGCAAATGAACAGGTGATTGATGCCAAAGACTGCGTCATCTATCCAGCATGGGTGAATACACATCATCATTTGTTCCAATCTTTGTTGAAAGGCGAGCCACAAGGTTTAAATCAGAACTTAACTTCATGGCTTGCCAGTACCCCATATCGGTTTCGTGGCGCTTTCGATGAAGTCACATTTCGGGTTGCTGTACGAATTGGTTTGATTGAACTATTACGTTCTGGTTGTGCCACAGTTGCAGATCATCATTATCTATACTGGCCGAAGATGCCTTTTGATGGCGCAGCCATTTTATTTGATGAAGCGGAAAAGCTAGGTATGCGTTTTGTGCTGTGTCGTGGTGGTGCGACCCTAACGCGTGGGTTGGAAAGTGAGCTACCACAAGCTTTGCGACCTGAAAAATTTGATGACTATATGGCAGATATTGAACGTCTGGTCGCTCAATATCATCAACCTAGTGGAACTGCATTCCGAAAAATTGTTATGGCACCGACATCAACTTTGCATTCGACGACACCACAACAACTGAGGGAAAGTGCTCGCATCGCCCGGCAACTCGGCATTCGGATGCACAGTCATTTGTCAGAAACAGTCGATTATTTGGATGCCGCCAAAGCTAAATTTAATATGACTCCAGTGCAATATTGTGCTGAACATGATTGGATTGGCAATGATGTTTGGTTTGCGCATCTTGTGAAATTATTACCAGAAGAAATCCAGTTATTAGGTCAAACCCAAACAGGCATTGCGCATTGTCCACAAAGTAATGCGCGTTTGGGCAGTGGGATTGCTGATCTGGTCAGTTTAGAAAATGCAGGCATGACGATTTCGATTGGGGTTGATGGTGCAGGCTCTAATGAAGCCGCCGATATGCTGTCAGAAACCCATGCTGCATGGTTATTGCAACGTGCTAGAAAAGGGATGTTGGCAAAGCCACAGTATGACGGTGGACTGTTTGAGGGCGGTGCAGATGCTGCCAGTATTGAAGACATTATTCGTTGGGGCACTGCTGGTGGAGCCAATATCTTAGGTTTAGATCAAGTTGGAAGCATTGCAGTTGGGCAACAAGCCGATTTGGTTGTGTACGAGTTAGATGATCCACGCTATTTTGGATTACATGATATGGCGATTGGTCCTGTGGCAAGCGGTGGGCGAGCGCGTATTAAAGCGATGTTTGTTGCAGGGAAAATGGTGATTGAAAATGATCAAATTCCAGATCTGGATATGATGGAATTGGCTTGGCAAGCGAAGCAATCCGTAAAAGTGTTGCAACAGCGGAGTATGGAAATGGCTAAAATAGCCTAAGCTGTTCCAAAACGTTGCTAGGCTATGATTTACTCTGGAACTTAAGTTTTTTGAATTTATATATTACTATCGTGGGGCGGCATGGATGCCGCCTGTTGGACTGCGGTAGCAGGGAAGTACCGTCAGTCTAACAAAGGATTTTTGATTACTTTTGATCCTTCAAAAGTAAGAAATTGCCAATTCAAAAGCAATCTGTTTATACATAACTTATCTGGCAGTGCTAAAAAACTGTAAAGGAAATAGATTTATCCCTGATAAGGATGATGTCTATACCAATGCTCCGCAATTTGCTGACGAGTGCAGACCCAAACTCGATCATGATTCTGAACATAATCCAAAAAGCGTTGTAATGCTTTAAAACGCGCAGGGCGACCTAAAATTCGACAATGCATCCCGATTGAAAGCATTTTCGGTGATGTCGCACCTTCAGCATACAACACATCAAATGCATCTTTTAAATACTCAAAAAAGTCCTCACTGCGGTTAAAACCAGTCGGAGAGGCGAACTTCATGTCATTGGTATCAAGCGTATACGGAATAATTAAATGCGGACGAGTTTCGCCATTTTCGTTGGTTAGCGTGGTCCAAAAGGGCAGATCATCACCATAGTAATCACTGTCATATTGAATCTGATCATAGTCGGCTAACAGTTGACGGGTATTCGGACTATCACGCCCTGTATACCAACCTGTAGGGTATTTGCCAAATAAATCTTTTAAAATCTGCATGGCTTCGGCCATGTGTGCTTTCTCGGTTTCAATATCTACATTTTGATAATGAATCCAACGTAAACCATGCGAAACCACATCATAATGATGCTGTTTAATTGCCTCAACGACCAATGGATTTCGTTGTAATGCCATCGCTACCGCAAAAATGCTCATTGGCAAATTACGTTTGGCAAATTCTTGCTGAATACGCCAAAAACCGACTCGTGAGCCATATTCATAAATCGAATCCATGGACAAATGCCGAGCGGGATAACTTTCTGCACCGCTAATTTCAGATAGAAATTGTTCTGAGCCCTCATCGCCATGCAGGATATGTTTTTCACCACCTTCTTCATAATTCAATACAAACTGAACGGCAATTTTGGCTTGATTTGGCCATTGGGCATGCGGAGGTTGATTGGCATAACCCAGCATATCTCGAGGATAGTCCGTTGCGAAATGGTCAGCTTGATCTGAGACGGTCATGGGATTGCCTGAATCTTTAAAATGTGAAACTTCACATCAAATTACTTGATGTAATGATTCAGTGTCAAATAATTAATGCATTTAAATCAATGGTTTGTTGTTTTGTTTTGGTGCGTACTTAAGCTTGTTTGAACGAGTTTTTTATATCATGCGCAATTTTAGTGCCTCCATTTCCTCAACGATTTGATTCATCATGATTTGTGCAATACGGGAAAGTTGCCGTTTTGGTGCAACACATAAGGCGAGGGTGATGGGATGTAACCCATTTTCATGGATTGCTCTAAACTCGAACTCATCCGTTTCAATAAAAGGATAGGCATCCAAATAACTCATAATGCCAATGCCTAAATTCTGTCTCAGCAAGGAAATCATCATACGAATGTCGTTACATTCGATTTTATGTGGTGGATTAAAATCATGTTTTTTGTATAAAGCGGTGACGTGATCGTGAATAATTAAAGGTGCAGCAGGGCTAATATGGTTGCATTCTATGGTGTCTGAGAAGTAAATCTTTTCCTTATTTGCTAAGGGATGACGTTTCGGAATCACAAAACCGAGCGGTACTTCAATAAAGGAACAGATTTGCAATTGATGCTGATGTTTAGGATTGAGAATTAAGCCAAAATCCAGCTCAGCATTGATCACCATCTCTGCCACACTTTCACTCTCTAGCACCCGAATATTAAAATTAATCCAAGGATATTGTTGATGTATGGATTGGATTACCTGAGTAACAAAACCTTCACTGAGCGCTGAAATTATTCCAAAATCGATCGAACCACGCTGTAAACCTTGAATCTCATTCAAGCGCTTTTGAGTCATTTGAAATTCTTTTTGCCAACTGCGTAAATCGGCATACAACAATTCACCAGCCAAAGTCAGTTTTAGTCCATTTGGCAGACGCTCAAATAAGGCAACGCCGAGTTCTTCTTCAGCCAAAGCAATCTGACGATGCACTGCTGAGACGGAGATATAAAGTTGATCTGCCGCTTTCCTTAAACTGCCTGTTTTGGCGACAGCAATAAAATATTCTGCAAAACGAGAAAAAGGTAATGCCATTGCAAATGCGCCGAATAAAAATGAGTATTTATGCAAAAGCAATTTTAATGCCCAAGTGTTCTAATTTTTAGAATGATTGATCAAATTCATTCTAATAGACGAAATTATTGTTCTGCTCCAAACTGCATTTAAGCCATACAGATTCTCGATCTATAGCAGAAAAATGAGAGCAAACAATGAATGCAATCCCTTTAATTAATGTGCCGAATAAACCTTGTCATAGCCAGTTTGATGATCGAGATTGGGAAATACTGGCACAACATTGGTATCCCGTTGCACGAGTTGAAGATGTAACTACAAAGCCTCAGCAAGTCACTTTACTTGATTTGAATATGGCGATTTATAAAACTGAAAAGGGAAATATTCATTTGGTGCGTGATATTTGCCCACATCGCGGTGTACCGTTAAGCAAGGGGTGGGTCGAAGGTGAAACGATTATTTGTCCTTATCATGGTTTGCATTTCAATGAAGACGGCAAATGCACCAAAATTCCTGCGCAACCCGATTTGACTAAAATTTCTGATCGTTTTTCCTTAACCAAGTTTCCTGTGGTTTTAAAATATGGTTTGGTATGGACCAGTATTTTAGGACGAGATGAAAGCTTGGCGAATTTCCCTGTTTTGAATACATGGGATGTGGAACAGCATCAAGCGATCTTGCCGCCGTATGTGGATATTGCGGGTTCAAGCGGTCGTCAATTGGAAGGGTTCATTGATGTGGCTCATTTTGCTTGGGTGCATCACAACGCATTTGCAGATCGAGAGAATCCTGTTGTTCCGAAATATTCAACGGAACGAACCGCTTATGGACTACATACTGAGTATGTCAGCAATGTCAGTAATTATCCGCATGGTATGCAGCATCTAGCGCCAGATGATTTTCTATGGGAGCGTATTTTTGATGTCTATCCACCTTTTTCAGCAGTACTCACCATCCATTTTCCAAATGCTGGCGTGTTGAAAATCCTCAATGCCTGTTGTCCTGTATCCCATAACAAAACCCGTTTGTTTGTGCCTTTAACTCGAAACTTTGATACGACGGGTGATTTACAAGGCGTTTATGATTTTAATGCGCAGATTTTTGCCGAAGATCAGGAGATGGTGGAGTCTCAGAAACCTGAAGAGTTGCCCTTAGATATTACAATGGAAGCGCATTTTGAAGCAGATCGCTCTTCGACCATGTACCGTCGTATTTTGGCTGAGTGGGGCTTGAGTAAACGGTATACGGTATAAGAGAATACAAGTTGATGGCTATTGCGTTTTTAAACGCTTGATATTGCGATTTATTAGAATCGAAACAATCTAATTGTATATGCTTGTCTATACAAATATGATCGATTCAATATACAATAACTGAGCATATATTGTATGAGCTTTAGCCAATGTCAAGAACGTCCAAGCAACATGATTTGGATTTATCACTC
This sequence comes from Acinetobacter sp. NIPH 1852, assembly GCF_022549455.1. Lineage (NCBI taxonomy): Bacteria > Pseudomonadati > Pseudomonadota > Gammaproteobacteria > Moraxellales > Moraxellaceae > Acinetobacter > Acinetobacter sp. NIPH 1852. The sequence goes on from NZ_JAKZGG010000003.1 coordinate 76,161, forward strand.
GCAGAAGATAGTCCTGTCCCTTTGTATTTGCGTGTGAAACAAATGATTTCACAAAAAATCTATGAAGGCACATGGACGGTGAATAAAAAAATTCCTTCAGAAAGTGAATTGGTGAATTTACTCGGTTGTAGCCGTATGACCATCAACCGAGCTTTACGAGAGCTGACCAGTGAAGGTTTGTTGGTGCGTATACAAGGGGTTGGTTCTTTTGTAGCAGAAGGGCAAGGTCGCACCGCGCTTTTTCATGTCAATAATATTGCAGAAGAAATTCTTGCTCGGAATCATAAACATCGTGCCGAAGTATTGGTATTAGAACAGATTCAGGCGAATGTTGAACAAAGTACACTCATGCAAATGCGGGAAGGACAAAAGCTTTTTCATTCGATTATCGTACATTATGAAAATGATGTGCCTGTACAAATCGAAGACCGTTTAGTTGATCCAACACTCATCCCAGATTATTTAGCGCAAGACTTTAGCAGCATTACACCAAATGCTTATTTGATGTCAAAAGCACCTGTAACCGAAGGTGAGCACGTAGTAACAGCGGTACTTGGCTCAGTACAAGAATGTAAATGGTTGAAGATTAATAAGACCGAGCCTTGCTTATTGATTCGCCGTCGAACTTGGTCGAATAAACAATTGATTTCCAGTGCGCGTTTGATTTATCCAGGTAGTCGTTATTATCTGGAAGGTAAATTTACGCAATGAGTGCAGAATTTTAGTTTAATTGTTATTTAATGGTTAAATTCATAAATGGTAAATACATTTTTAGGAAAATTAAGGATGTATTTTCCCCTTTATCTAGCACCAAAAGGTATTGAGTTATGGCTGAAATTTTAATGGCATCGCCAATCATTGGTGTAGGTATAATGATTTTGGATATGAATGAAAACGTGTTGTTAGGCTTAAGAGTTAAGTCTGGAGAAGAGGTTTCATGGTGTTTTCCAGGCGGTAAAATTGATATTGGTGAAACCTTTGAGCAATCAGCGGTAAGAGAGACCTTTGAGGAAACTGGTTTAGAGTTGGATTTGAAAGGAATGCAGGTGTTTACTATGTTTATCGACCGTGCTGCATCTTATACCAATACGACAGTTGGCTTGATGTATAAGCTAAATGATTCACTGTTGAAAGAAACTGTTCAGGTTACGGAACCTGACATTTTTCAGAAGTGGGATTGGTTTAGTTTATCCAATTTGCCGTGTAATTTATTTCCTCAAACAGAGGCAATGCTAAATATTTGGAAAGATGAGCCATTATCTTCTCAATGGGTTCGCTATCTGATTAAGTCTTAGCAAGTTGAATAAAAAATTATTGAAAATTATTGTATTGAGAGCATCACTTTTGAAGCAAACTTGTCTAATCGAACTGAAAAAAGTCTAATTTATTCTCTTTTTATTAAACCCATACAAATTGTAGTTGTATGGGTTTTTTGTTGTCTTAATAAAAATAAATCAAGTAATTTCATTGTGTTGTAAATTATTTTTAGAGATGGAACGAAAAGCATCTTTTCAAGATAAAAGATTTGTGTAGTATATAGATGTATATACAAGTTAAGACATTGCTATACAGTAAAAGCAGTTTAACTTGCAGACCATATTCGATTGAAAGGAGTCTTATTGTGACGACGACAACAAAATTTCGTGATGTAGAAATTCGCGCACCTCGTGGCACAAAGTTAAATGCCAAGAGCTGGTTGACCGAAGCACCATTACGAATGTTGATGAATAATCTTGATCCTGATGTGGCAGAAAATCCGAAAGAGCTCGTTGTTTACGGTGGGATTGGTCGTGCTGCTCGCAATTGGGAATGCTATGACAAGATTGTTGAAACACTAAAAAACTTAGAGCTTGATGAGACCTTATTGGTTCAATCAGGCAAACCTGTTGGCGTATTCAAAACCCATAAAGATGCACCACGTGTGCTTATTGCAAATTCAAATCTTGTTCCACATTGGGCGAATTGGGAACACTTTAATGAGTTAGATGCAAAAGGCTTGGCAATGTACGGTCAAATGACTGCTGGTTCTTGGATCTATATCGGTAGTCAGGGCATTGTACAAGGCACATACGAGACTTTTGTTGAAGCAGGTCGCCAGCACTATAATGGTGATTTAAAAGGTCGTTGGGTACTCACTGCTGGTTTAGGTGGTATGGGTGGTGCGCAACCATTAGCGGCAACACTTGCTGGCGCTTGTTCTTTGAATATTGAATGCCAACAAGCCAGTATTGATTTCCGTTTACGTACACGCTATGTCGATGAGCAAGCAACAGACTTAGATGATGCGCTCGCGCGTATTGATAAATACACCAAAGAAGGTAAAGCGGTTTCGATTGCACTACATGGCAATGCTGCTGAGATTTTACCTGAGTTGGTTCGTCGTGGTGTACAGCCAGATATGGTCACAGACCAAACCAGCGCACATGATCCATTGAATGGTTATTTACCACTGGGCTGGACGTGGGAAGAATATCGTCAACGCGCCAAAACTGAACCTGAAGTTGTGGTGAAAGCGGCAAAGCAATCGATGGCGAAGCATGTTCAAGCGATGCTAGATTTCCAAAAAATGGGTGTTCCAACATTTGACTATGGCAATAACATTCGTCAAATGGCGCAAGAAGAAGGTATTACAAATGCTTTTGATTTCCCAGGTTTTGTTCCAGCATACATTCGTCCATTATTCTGCCGTGGCGTTGGTCCATTCCGTTGGGTTGCACTTTCAGGTGATCCAGAAGATATTTATAAAACAGATGCTAAAGTCAAAGAATTAATTCCAGATGACGAGCATTTACATCGCTGGTTAGACATGGCTCGTGAGCGTATTAGTTTCCAAGGCTTACCAGCACGTATCTGCTGGGTAGGTTTAGGTTTACGTGCAAAACTCGGTTTGGCATTTAATGAGATGGTGCGTAGTGGTGAACTTTCAGCGCCAATCGTGATTGGTCGTGACCATTTAGATTCTGGTTCAGTATCAAGTCCTAACCGTGAAACTGAAGCGATGCAAGATGGTTCGGATGCAGTTTCAGATTGGCCATTACTCAATGCATTACTAAATACCGCAGGTGGCGCAACATGGGTGTCATTGCATCACGGTGGTGGTGTTGGCATGGGCTTCTCGCAACACTCAGGTGTCGTGATCGTTTGTGATGGTACAGATGAAGCAGCAGCACGTATTGCACGTGTACTGACCAATGACCCTGCAACAGGGGTGATGCGTCATGCAGATGCTGGTTATGACATCGCGATTGATTGTGCCAAAGAGCAAGGTTTGAACCTGCCAATGATCACTCAATAAAAAACATCACAACCACGATTACGGCGTTTTTTGCAATTGTGTAACAAGCGCCGTAAGAAAATAATATAGTGCAAAACAGGACGCCAAAATGGAACTCTTAATTCAACCCGGCAAACTTACGTTAGCAGATCTGCGCCACGCATACTTAAATCCAATCAAAGTCAAACTTGATGACAGTGCAGCTGCTGCGATTAATGCCAGCGTTGCTTGCGTTGAGCAAATCGTCAATGAAGGGCGTACGGCTTACGGTATTAATACTGGTTTTGGTTTATTGGCTTCGACCAAGATCGCACCTGAAGATTTAGAAAAGCTACAACGTTCTTTAGTGCTTTCCCACGCTGCAGGTGTGGGCGAGCCGCTTGATGATGCCATGGTTCGCCTAATCATGCTGCTAAAGGTCAATAGCTTGGCACGTGGTTTTTCGGGTATTCGCCGTAAAGTGATTGATGCGATTATGGCACTGATCAATGCTGAGGTTTATCCACATATTCCATTAAAGGGTTCAGTGGGTGCTTCGGGCGATTTGGCGCCACTTGCACATATGTCTTTAATTTTACTCGGTGAAAGTAAAGCACGTTATAAAGGTGAATGGTTACCTGCTGTTGACGCACTCAAAATCGCAGGCCTAGAACCGATTTCTTTAGCAGCAAAAGAAGGTTTGGCGCTGTTAAATGGTACACAAGTTTCAACCGCATACGCATTACGTGGCTTATTTGAAGCAGAAGATTTATTTGCTGCTGCAACGGTTTGTGGTGGTTTAAGTGTTGAGGCCATGCTTGGTTCGCGTGCGCCTTTCGATGCACGTATTCATGAGGTACGTGGTCAACGTGGTCAAATTGATGTTGCTGTTGCATATCGTGACTTATTGACAGATTCAAGTGAGATTGCACATTCGCATGAAGATTGTAGCAAGGTTCAAGATCCGTATTCACTCCGTTGTCAGCCACAGGTCATGGGTGCTTGTTTAACTCAAATCCGTCAAGCGGCAGAAGTGTTGGCGATTGAGTCAAATGCAGTTTCGGATAACCCATTGGTTTTCGCTGCTGAAGGCGACGTGATTTCAGGTGGTAACTTCCATGCTGAACCTGTTGCAATGGCGGCTGACAATTTGGCATTGGCCATTGCGGAAATTGGTGCACTGTCAGAGCGCCGTATTTCTATGATGATGGATCGTCACATGTCACAACTTCCACCATTCTTGGTGGCCAATGGGGGTGTGAACTCAGGCTTTATGATTGCACAAGTTACAGCTGCTGCTTTGGCGAGTGATAACAAAGCATTGGCACATCCTGCCAGTGTCGATAGTTTGCCAACTTCAGCAAACCAAGAAGATCATGTTTCTATGGCACCGAATGCAGGTAAACGTTTGTGGTATATGGCAGACAACGTACGTGGCATTTTGGCCGTTGAATGGTTAGGTGCATGTCAAGGTCTTGATTTCCGTGAAGGCTTGAAAAGCTCTCCAAAACTTGAGCTCGCGCGTAAAATCTTGCGTGATCAAGTGCCTTATTATAGTGAAGATCGCTTCTTTGCACCTGATATTGAACAAGCAAGTGAATTGCTTGCAAGTGGATGTTTGAACGAGTTAATTATTCCAAATCTCTTACCGAGTTTAGTTAAAGGCTGATAATGAAGAAAATGGTCACATGGAGTAACCACAGTCTGCCGCAGAATATCGGAATGGAACGCTAAAAACAAAATAGCCTAAGCATCTGATGCTTGGGCTTTTTGAGGATATATGCATGAAAAAGCTTTGGAAAAACTGTCATATTGCCACCATGCAAGATGGACAATATTCCAGTATCGAAAATGCTGCCATGGTGACGCTTGGGCAGTACATTCATTGGATCGGTGCAGAAAAAGATGCGCCTGCTGATGATTATGTGGAATCTATTGATCTCAAAGGCGCGTGGGTGACTCCAGGTATGATTGATTGTCATACCCATAGTGTTTTTGGGGGCAACCGTAGTGTCGAATTTGAACAACGTTTGCAAGGTGTGAGTTATGCAGAGATCGCTGCAAGTGGCGGTGGGATCGCAAGCACAGTGCGTGCAACACGTGAAGCAACTGAAGAACAGTTACTTGCATCAGCACTCAAACGTATTCGTTGTATGCAGAAAGAAGGTGTGACCACCATTGAAATCAAGTCTGGTTATGGCTTGGATTATGAAAATGAACGGAAAATGCTGCGTGTGATTCGTCAGATCGCGCAAACTTTACCCATGACCGTGAAAAGCACCTGCTTAGCGGCACATGCTTTGCCACCTGAATATAAAGATCAAAGTGATGCGTATATTGAGCATATCTGTACGGACATGCTGCCAAAATTACATCAAGAAGGTCTCGTCGATGCGGTGGATGCTTTTTGTGAGTATCTAGCATTTTCACCTGAGCAAGTCGAACGTGTGTTTAAAACGGCACAAGCTTTGAATTTGCCGATTAAATTACATGCAGAGCAATTGTCATCATTGGGTGGATCAAGTTTAGCGGCACGTTACCATGCATTATCAGCAGATCATTTGGAATTTATGACTGAAGATGATGTTAAGGCAATGGCAGAAGCGGGAACTGTCGCTGTGCTATTACCCGGTGCATTTTATTTCCTAAGAGAAACGCAGCTTCCACCACTCGAAAGTTTACATAAGCATGGTGTTCGGATTGCATTGTCTAGTGATTTAAATCCGGGTACCTCACCAGCATTGTCTTTGCGTTTGATGCTCAATATGGGCAGCACCTTATTTCGTTTAACGCCAGAACAAGCGCTGGCAGGTGTGACCATTCATGCTGCACACGCACTCGGTCTACAGGATACGCATGGAAGTTTAGAACAAGGCAAAGTTGCCGACTTTATTGCTTGGGATATTGAACATCCATCTGAAATTGTGTACTGGCTCGGTGGTGATTTACCGAAACGGATTGTTCAACATGGCAATGAAATTGTTTTTTAGTATCAAAATTAATTTTAAAGAGTGACATTGATTATGAATCATTCATTTACGTGGCAAGGACGACAAGATGGTGAGGGTGAAGGGCATTTACGCATCCATCAAGTGGTCAATACCAGCCAACATGCCACTTTTGCCTTGATTGGCTTTAGTTCGGATGAGGGGGTGAAACGTAATAAAGGTCGCTTAGGTGCAGCAGATGCACCAGATATGATTCGTGCTCAATTGGCAAATTTACCTGTGCATCAGCCTGTTACGATCGCAGATGTTGGTACCGTAGTCTGTGATCAAGGTCAGTTAGAAAAAGCACAGGCAGAGTTGGCTGAGCAAGTAGAAAGAAGCTTAAAACAAGGCATGAAGCCGATTGTTTTAGGTGGTGGACATGAGGTTGCTTTTGGAAGCTTCTCTGGATTATTTCAGTATATTCAAAAGCATCAACCAGATAATAAAATTGGCATTATCAACTTTGATGCACATTTTGATTTGCGTGAAGCAGAGCGTGTTAGTTCAGGTACGCCATTTTTAAATGCAGCACAACTATCATCACAACATGATCAAGAATTTCATTATTTATGTATCGGCGTTGCGAAACATTCCAATACGAAAGTGCTGTTTGAAACAGCAGATCGCTTAAATTGCGAATATATATACGATCAACAATTACAACCCTCAAAAATTGATCATTTGATTGCGAAAATTAACGGTTTTATCGAAAAAGTTGACCACTTATACATTACAGTAGATCTGGATGTATTTAGTGCCAGCATTGCTCCAGGTGTGAGCGCACCAGCAGTGAAAGGAATTGATTTATCAATCTTTGATCCGCTGTTCCAAGCCATTAAGGAAACAGGGAAAATCCGTGTTTTTGATGTGGCGGAATGTAATCCACGGTTTGATTTGGATAATCGAACATCCAAATTAGCTGCATATATTATTTTTAATTACATATTCGATTGATGGATCGGCTGCGCAAGTAGTCGCTTCATCAATTTTTAATTTTATGAGGATAGACAATGTCTAATTTATCTTATATCTCTCAAAATAACGGTCCATGGTCAACCTATCTCGAACAAATTGATCGTGTTGCTCCTTATCTAGAGCATTTAGCAGATTATATCGATACACTCAAACGCCCTAAACGCGCTTTGATTGTGGATGTGCCGATTGTGATGGATGATGGTACGATTCAACATTTTGAAGGCTATCGCGTTCAACACAACTTATCGCGTGGACCGGGTAAGGGCGGTATTCGCTATCATCCAGATGTAGATTTGAATGAAGTAATGGCGCTGTCTGCATGGATGACCATTAAAACTGCGGTATTAAATCTTCCATTCGGCGGAGCAAAAGGTGGTGTGCGTGTAGATCCACGTAAACTTTCACCACGTGAGTTAGAGCGGTTAACACGTCGTTATACCAGTGAAATCAGTCATATCATTGGGCCACAAAAAGATATTCCAGCACCTGATGTAGGCACTAATGCAAATGTAATGGGTTGGATTATGGATACCTATTCATCTGGTCAAGGTCATACCGTAACAGGTGTTGTGACAGGTAAACCTGTACATTTAGGCGGTTCATTAGGTCGTGTTAAAGCGACTGGTCGTGGGGTGTTTATCACAGGTCAGCAAGTTGCAGACAAGATCAAACTGCCTTTAGAAGGCGCAAAAATTGCAGTGCAAGGTTTTGGTAATGTGGGTAGCGAAGCGGCTTACTTGTTTGTTGAATCGGGATCGAAAATTGTGACGATTCAGGATCATACAGGCACTATTTACAATCCAGAAGGGATTAACTTAGAAGAACTAAAAGTTTATTTTGAGAAAAACCAAGGTGTCGGTGGCTTTGCTGGCGCGCAAGCCATTAGTGATGAAGAGTTCTGGTCTATTGAGATGGATATTTTGATTCCAGCAGCATTAGAAGGGCAAATCACTGTTGAACGTGCTGAAAAAATCACAGCGAAATTGGTTCTCGAAGGTGCAAACGGTCCAACCTATCCTGATGCAGATGACATGTTGATCAAACGTGGTGTCACGATTGTGCCAGACGTAATTTGTAACGCGGGCGGTGTAACCGTAAGTTATTTTGAATGGGTTCAGGATATGGCGAGTTATTTCTGGTCAGAAGATGAAATTAATCAAAGACTAGATAAGTTGATGATCCAAGCGATCAACGATGTATGGCATACCGCAAGTGAAAAAGCATGTAGCCTTAGAACTGCTGCCTTTATTTTGGGTTGTGAACGCATCCTGAAAGCACGTATGGAACGCGGAATTTTCCCAGGTTAACTTTAACTGGGTGAATCAAAACGATCTTAGAGCGAGTGCTTTAAGGTCGTTTTTTTATAGTGCAGTAAATTACATTCCATCCTGAATAACATCAATAAATAGTTCAACGGCGTGTTGAATCTGCTCAGTCCAATCAAAAGAACAATTCATACGAATGAATTGTTGATGAGAAGGCAAAACATTAAATAATGGGCTAGGGGCGACACCGACTTGACGTTGAATCAGTTGTTCATACACCTGCATACTACTGACCTTGTCAGGCAATTGAATCCAAAGAAAAAACCCACTTGGATAGTTATAAACTTTGCAGCCTTGGGGTAAATGCTGTTTCAGAAAATGAAAAAATTGCTTTTTATTTTTTTCTAAAGTGCGTCGAAGTGTTCTCAAGTGCTTTTCATAATGATGATGTGAAAGAAACTCAACCAGTGCATTTTGAATCAATGCATTCGCTGAAATGGTACTCATCAGTTGCAAATGTTGGATATGCTCTGAGAATTTGCCTGCATAAACCCAGCCTACACGAAAACCTGAACCCAAGGTTTTTGAAAAAGAAGAGCAGTGTAATACTAAATTTTGCTGATCAAAATACTTCATCGGCAATGGTTTTTGGTGACCATAAAATAGTTCTTCATAGACATCATCTTCAATCAAATGAATTTGATGCTCATGTAAAAGCTTTGCGATTTTATATTTAATCTCTTCGCTTACGGTAAATCCAATTGGGTTATGTGCATTCAGCATGAACCAACACACTTTAATCGGATAATCTCGAATCACTTGCTCAAATGCTTCAAGATCAAAACCATGCTGAGGATGTTCGGGAATGGTAATGACTTTTAAACCCAAACGTTCAGCCGCTTGCCAAGCGCCATAAAAGATGGTTTGTTGCAATAAAATATAATCGCCTGGTTGCGTAATCGCTTGCAGAGAAAGATTAAGTGCATCTAAACCACCTGATGTAATGACGATATCATCGGCCTCAGTTGGAATCCCTTGCATACAATAGCGTTGAGCAATCAGTTTTCTTAAGGCTAAGTTTCCTGGTGGTAGGTTTGAGGTTTGATCATAGCTATGCCGATTACGTGCCAGTTGTCCCATAATTTGAATGAGCTTGGGCGGATAGAGCAATTGACTCTCTGGAAAGGCCGAACCTAAAGGGCTGACTTGTTTGGACTGAATAGATTTCAGGTATTTAAAAACCAGCGAGTTAATTTCAATTTTAGGATTTAAAGAAACCACAGAATAGGCTTGGGGAATGTTCGGATTGCTTTGTTCCGCGACAAAATAACCTGATTTTTCCTTTGAATAAATCAGTCCTTGTGCTTCTAGTTCTTGGTAAGCATTCATCACTGTAATTAAACTAAAACCCGAGATTTGGACTTGCTCACGTAACGAAGGTAATTTGCTATGCGCTTGCCACGTACCATTCTCGATGAGAAGTTTAAGCTTATGCGCCAACTGTTCTGATTTATACATAAGGTCACGCGTCCAAATTTACTCTGTTTATGAGAATGCAGTATTTAGTGCTTTAATTTTATAACAGAATCTAGAGGAATGAATAATCTGTTATATTTTTTTAGTCAAACTCTGTCGCTATTCAAGTATTAATATTCCATCCACAATAACAGTATGAACGAAGCAACTTGCTTGGTATCCGTTGCAATGATTGCCAGCTCGTTCAAAAATTGATTTGGACTTAAGGGCGTATGGCGATGTTTGTGACGAAGCAATTGAATGCGTTGACGCGGATTTTTAAAGAGATAACACCTTCGCAATCGGTGCAAAAACAGCTCGCACTTGATTATGTAAATCTAGAAGCGACCTTGTTACGTGCAAAGGTGCTTAGAGATTTCTCTAAAGAGAAAATCGCATATATCGCGCAAGCAGAAATTGCGCAAAACGATAATAATCTGGCTTATTTATTTGCACCATTTATTATCGCGAATCTAAATCAAGCTGTGATCTATACCACGCCTGTTGCTTCATCGGTGTTGTCAGTTTTGAATCAATACTATCAGGCCGAAAGAAGTATCAATCTAAAGATTGAAGATGTAATTCAGAGCCTCAAACTCCATCTTGATCTGGTTGATGACATGACAAGCGAAGAAGATTTCCTCTATAGAAGTTTGGTCAAAGCACTCTGTCGAACAGATATATCCCATATTTTCTTGATTACGCATCTAGTTATAGATGATGAACAACGCAACATATTGCAAGCGTATTTCGATATAAAAATTGATGTGATTCATGCAGATGTAGCAAAAAGCATAGTCAATGATGATCTGATTAATACCAGAAAATTATTGTTCAAAAATAAAGATGAATGGCATAAAACGCTTTGTATGTTGTTTTCAGATTTAAATGCAAATCTTGTTTCGCAGATCGGTCAGTTCAACAGAAGCCAAGCCAGCCATCTCATTGAAGATATGTTTTATTCAGAACATATTTTTGAAAAATTATCAGTCTATGCCGAATACATGCAAACCCGTATTCAAAATGGTGCGGGTTATAGAGCACTGACCACGATTTAGTTTTTCAAAATTTGAAATTTATGATTTTAGGAGCAGATGATATGTCTCAGAAGCCACAAAAGTTCCCATATATTACGGTTGGGATAAGTATTTTATTCGGTTGTTTATTTTTAGTTTTCTTCTTTCTTGCCGTGAGTCATCAGCCTGATTATATGCCTTCTCAGCAAAAGCAAAATGCGACCCAAGTCCAGCATTCATCTCAGCAACAACATTAATTGCATGAACTTAACCCATGATTTAGTTTATCTCTCTGACTAGCGATTTGAGCATTCGTTAGTCAGTTTTTTTATCCAAAATAAAAAGAAGGCGTCATTTAATGTTTGAATGTTCACACGAAAATTAAATTCAAATCATCGCTTTTTACAGAAATTTTTATTTTAAGACGATGATTTAATTATGCAAATTTATAAATATTATCTTTAGGTAATCCTTGAAAACAAAAATTATCTAACCAATTGAGAATAGAAAATATCCTCTTTCCGTGTTACACCTACTATCGAGTAGATATGAAAAATAGCTCAAATGAGGGCACTTTGATGGATGAGTTAGAACAAACCAAACATAAACAAGAAGATACGGGATATGCTCGAATTGAACCTTATACTCAACCCGCAGGTGGGTGGGGAGCATTATTAAGCGTTGCTCGAAATCTCAAACGTCAAGACATTTTGAAAAAAGGGTCAATTACCTTACTCAACATTAATCAACCAACGGGGTTTGATTGTCCGGGTTGTGCATGGCCTGAAAAGAAAGATGCACATGCTTTTAACTTTTGTGAGAACGGTGCGAAAGCAGTTGCCTTTGAAGCAACCAGTAAAACCGTGACCCCTGAATTTTTTGCTCAACATACTGTCAGTTGGTTGACTGAGCAGAGTGATTTTTATCTTGAGGACTTAGGTCGTTTAACTGACCCAATGCGTTACGATCCAGCATTAGATAAATACGTGCCAATTTCTTGGGATGATGCATTTCAGCTGATCGCGAAACATTTACATGCTTTAGATCATCCTGACCAAGCTGCATTTTATACCTCTGGCCGTACCAGTAATGAAGCTGCCTTTTTGTATCAACTGTTTGTACGAAGTTTTGGAACCAATAATTTTCCAGACTGTTCCAATATGTGCCATGAAACCACCAGCGTTGGCTTGAAAGATGCGATTGGTTTAGGCAAAGGCACAGTCACTTTGGATGATTTCGATCAAGCCGATGCGATTTTTAGTTTTGGACATAATCCGGGAACCAATCACCCCCGTATGTTGGCAACGCTTAGAGAAGTCTCCAAACGTGGAGGCAATATTATTGCGATTAATCCAATCAAAGAGCGTGGTTTAGAGCGGTTCCAAGATCCTCAGGCCCCTTTGGAAATGATGACCAATGGTAGTACGCCGATTAGCCGTTATTATTTCCAACCAAAAATCGGTGGTGATTACGCTTTATTATTTGGTGTGCTTAAACATTTGTCTGAATGGGACAAAAAAGCTATCGCCAAGAGTAAGCCAAGTGTATTTGATCGTAGTTTTATCGAGATGAATACCATTGGTTTTGAGGAAATGCTAGCAGAGATTGATCGCACGGAATGGTCACAAATTCATAAACACACAGGACTTTCACCCGAACATTTAGAATCTATCGCTCAAATGTTCCTTGATGCCAAAAAAGCCATTTTCTGTTGGGGCATGGGGATTACTCAGCATCGTCATGGTACCGCCAATATCCACATGCTCGCCAATTTAATGTTAGCAAGAGGACATATTGGTCGTCCCGGAGCAGGTTTATGCCCAGTACGAGGACATAGTAATGTGCAGGGTGACCGCACCATGGGAATTAATGAAAATCCGAGTGATAAATTACTGGATAGCATTGATCGTGTGTTTGGAATTCAATCGCCACGCAAACATGGTTTTGGGGTAGTCGATACCATTAAGGCAATGTACGAAAACAAGGTAAAAGTCTTCATTGGCTTAGGCGGAAATTTTGCCGTCGCAACGCCAGATACACCTTACACGCAAGAAGCGTTAAAGCGTTGCAATTTAACCGTTCATATTGCCACTAAAATGAATCGAAGCCATTTGGTCTGTGGTAAAGATGCATTGATTCTACCGTGTTTAGGTCGCACTGAAGTTGACATGCAAACACATGGTGCACAAGCAATTTCCGTTGAAGACTCAATGAGTAATGTCCACCTTTCGGCAGGGCGAAATCCCCCAATCTCGGAGAATATTTTATCTGAACCCGATATTGTGGCGCGAATGGCGGAAGCAACTTTGCTTGATAGTCAAGTCAAATGGAAATGGTATATCGAGAGCTATGATCGCATTCGTGATTCGATTGCAGATGTATTTGATGAGTTTCATGATTTCAATCAACGGGTCTATCAACCGAGTGGTTTTCATTTGGAGCATCCAGCCAATCAACATGTTTGGAATACACCCAGTGGTAAGGCGCAGTTCTTGATTACCCCGTTGACGGAAGTCTATGAAGACAAAGAAAATCAATACGCTGCTGCTTATAGTGAACAACAGGTTTATACCTTGATGACCACACGCTCACATGATCAGTACAACACGACTTTATATGGTTTAGATGATCGCTATCGTGGTGTGTATGGGCAGAGACGTGTGCTGTTTATGAACCAAATAGATATTGATGAGGCTGGTTTTGAAGCAGATCAATGGGTGGATATTGAAAGTGTATTCTCCGATGGCGTGAAGCGGATTGTGCAGAGTTTCCGTATCGTGCCTTATAACATTCCAAAAGGAAGTTTGGCTGCGTACTATCCTGAAACCAACCCTCTGGTGGCTTTGGGCAGTCATGATAAATATGCCAAGATTCCTGCATCGAAAAGTGTTCCCGTTATTTTGCATGCAGGTCAGGCTCCTGAACATTTCAATTTGGCAGTTGAAGTCGATCCAGAACATGCCAACGAAAGAGTCGGCGGTGCATAACTTTTAGATCTATCAAGAAATTTTAATCAAGCGATGTGGAATAGAGAGTACATAGAGTGGAAGCGCAGAAGTTAGGCTATGAGACGATGCAAGTGCATCGTTTTCATCGAGATGTTTCCGAAGATCAACTGGATTATATTGTTCAAGAATATCCTGTGGCACTCATCTACAATGGTATTTCTCATGCGGTGATGATGGCAACGCCTTCAGATATTGAGGTGTTTGCCAAAGGTTTTAGTTTGTCCGAAGGCATCTTGCAAAGTTTAACGGAATTGTATTCGCTAGAAATTAGCCAAAATGAATTGGGTATCCAAGTTGATATGGAGATTTCAGCTAGAGCCTTTATGGGATTAAAGCAGCAGCGTCGCATGATGGTTGGGCAAACAGGATGTGGTTTGTGTGGCATTGAAAGTTTAAAGCAGCTGTATTCGAACTTGCCAGTGGTCAGCACAAAAGTTTCTCCAGCATGGTTCAATCAAATTCCTCACGCCATTGCTCAACTCAAAACCCGACAAAAAATCAGTGAACTGACGGGTGGTGCACACGCTGCGACGTGGGTGGTGAATGGACACATCGTGGCTTTATTTGAAGATGTTGGTCGTCACAATGCTTTAGACAAATTATTGGGTTATTTAGCCGAGCAAAACTTAAATGTCGCTGAAGGTTTTGTGGTCATGACCAGCCGTGCCAGCTATGAATTAATCCGTAAATGTGCTCAATACAATATTGCTTTATTAGCGACGATTTCAGCACCGACCAGTATGGCGATTGAGATGGCGAAACAGTCAAATTTAACATTGGCTAGTTTCTGTCGTGGCGATAGTTTCGTTTTATATAAATAGTAAAAGTTTGTGAGGAGTTTGATACCTAAGGCATTGATTTGTGTAGGATAGGGGTTTGCGTTCTACTATTCCTAAAAATTATGAATATACCTTTAAGACCACAGCCTGTTATTAATAATCTTGCTGGCGAAAATGCATTATTTATTGTTCTAGGCATCAATAGTAACCCTGATCATTCAGGAATTATTGACTTCCTCGCCAATTTTTCAGCTTTAGTCCGAAGTATGGCTAATCGCTTCCCAAATAGTCAATTTAGCGCCTCAGTCGGGATTGGCTCTCATGCGTGGGATCTGCTATTTCCAGATTTGAATAAACCTAAAGAACTGCAACCCTTTCAAGAAATCAAAGGTTCAAAGCACACAGCAGTTGCCACCTCAGGTGATTTATTTTTCCATATTCGTGCCAATCAAATGGCGATTTGTTATGAGCTGGCTTCCATTATTCATGATCAACTCAAAGAGAGCAGCTATCCAATCAGTGAAACCAAAGGGTTTAGATACTTTGATGGTCGTGCAATTTTAGGATTCGTGGATGGTACAGAAAATCCCGAACATGAAATCGCTAAAGAGATTGCTTATGTCGGTCAAGAAGATGCTGAGTTTCTTGGTGGCAGCTATGTCTTTATCCAAAAGTATTTACATAACATGGAGATGTGGAAAGGACTAAGTACCGAAGAACAAGAGAAAGTAATTGGTCGAAAGAAATATGATGATGTTGAATTAGGCGATGATGTTAAACCGCAAAATGCACATAATGTCGTGAGTAAAGCACATGATGCTGATGGCAATGAGTTAAAAATTCTCAGAGCAAATATGCCATTTTCCAATCCATCTGAAGGAGAGTCGGGTACTTTCTTCATCGGATACTCTCGTTCCTTCAATATCACCAAGACCATGTTAGAGAATATGTTTCTCGGCAAAGAAAATGGTCACGTAGATCGTTTACTTGATTTCAGTACAGCTGTTTCAGGTAGTTTATTCTTTGTACCTACTTTCGATTTCTTGGAAGATTTGGCTGAATAAGACGGTAGGGAGATTCACCGTTGTTAAGCCAACGGTGAATTTAATCAACAAAAGTGTTATTTCATAAATCGCGCTTGTAATGCGGTTGCAGTCGCAAAAAGCTTTTGATAACCCTGAGGAAATAAACGCTGAATGGCATCAACCGCTTTCGCATCTGCACCGATCAGTAAACGGCGACGATTTTTTTGTACTGCATTTAAAATTAAATTTGCAGCTTCATCGGCTGGTGTACGCAGTAATTTATCAAAAGCGTCCTGACTTTTGACAGGATCCATACCTAAGCTGGTGACACTGTTATTCATACGTGCAGCTTTGGCAATATTGGTACGAATACCACCCGGATGTATACAGGTTGCACTCACACCTGAATTTTCGATATCCAGTTCTTGACGCAGTGACTCAGTGAAACCACGAACTGCAAATTTACTGGCATTGTAAGCACTTTGGGTAGGTTGCGAAGTCAATCCAAACATACTCGAAATATTGATGATATGCCCATCACCACTTTGTTTTAGATAAGGTAAAAACTCTTTGGTGCCATAAACCACACCCCAAAAATTAATTCCAATCAACCATTCAAGATCTTCATAACTTACACCTTCGGCGGTACTGCCAAGTGCAACACCTGCATTGTTGAAAATTAGATTCACTTTACCATGTTGCTCTACCACAGTTTTTGCCCAAGCTGCGATTTCATCACGTGTTGCTACATCTACTTTCTGTGTTGTGACTTTGACTGGAAATGCTTGTAGCAGTGCCACTGTATTCGCTAAGCCTGTTTCACTGACATCCGAGAGTGCAAGGTTACATCCTTGTTTAGCCAAAGCAATCGCCAATGCTTGACCAATACCTGATCCTGCACCCGTGATCGCTGCGACTTTATCTTTAAATGTTTTCATTTCATCTATCCTTTGTTTTTATGATCGTGCCTTAATTGGAAACCACTGGGACTTGAACATAATGTTCGAGATCAAAGCGGCGGGTTCGTTGACGATATTCAAAAGTGAAACCGGGCCAATTATTGGTGTTTTTTCCTGTCGCGGTTTGATACCAACTGGTACAACCTTGTGACCACATGGTGCTTTTCATTCTTTCTTGAATTTCTTGGTTAAAGTTTTGTTGTCTATCGGCTTTTAAATCTGTAAATAACAAGTTCTTTTGAATATGGGTTTGAATTGCATCAATAATATAATTCACCTGACTTTCAAGCATATACACAATTGAATTGTGTCCAAGGTTGGTATTGGGTCCATACAACATAAAGAAATTGGGGAAGCCACTCACCGTTAAGCCTAAATATGCTTCGGCACCGTCTTGCCATTGTTCTTTTAAGATTGTGCCTTTTAACCCCGTAATCTGCATGGGCGCCATAAAATCAGTTGCTGCAAATCCAGTCCCATAAATAATGGTATCAACTTCACGCAAAGTACCATTTTTATCGACGATCCCTGTTTCAGTAATTTCCTGAATATCAGTGTTGATGACCTCTACATTGGGTCGCGTTAAGCTTTCATACCAATAATTAGAAATCAGAATACGCTTACAACCAATTGGATAATCAGGCATTAACTGATGGCGGAAATGAGGGTCTTTGATTTCCTTACGA
Source organism: Acinetobacter sp. NIPH 1852 (assembly GCF_022549455.1). NCBI lineage: Bacteria > Pseudomonadati > Pseudomonadota > Gammaproteobacteria > Moraxellales > Moraxellaceae > Acinetobacter > Acinetobacter sp. NIPH 1852. Next base: position 93,632 of record NZ_JAKZGG010000003.1, read on the forward strand.
ATATGGCGTTGAAACATATATTCTACGAGCGGGATTTCGTTGAGGGTAATCGTAAAACCCTTAAGAACACTTTCGTTATAACTGTACTGATACATACGATCAAGGCTTTGCAAGATCGGCAGCTTTTGAAAAGCCTTACGAGCAAGCGTAGAGTAAATGCGGTCTGGCTTTGGAATAACATAAGGTGCTGAACGTTGGTATACATCTAAATGGGCGACCTCTTTAGCAATCTCAGGCACAAACTGAATAGCACTAGCACCTGTACCAATCACAGCGACACGTTTATGACTTAAATCATAATCATGTTCCCAACGCGCAGAATGAAATGCTTTGCCTTTGAAATGTTCAATGCCTTTAATTTTTGGATAAGCAGGTCGATTCAGTTGACCGACTGCCGCAATCAGAAATTCTGCTTCAAATTTCTCACCTGTCGTACTTTGAATCTGCCACAGCCCTTGCTTTGCATCAAATTCAGCACTTGCGATCTCAGTATTAAACTGAACATGAGGGCGAATTTGATATTTTTCTGCACAATGACGTAAATATTGATGAATTTCTTGCGAAGTGCCGTAACGATTTTTCCAGCCCAGTTCTTGTTCAAAAGAAAATGAATACAAGTGCGAAGGCACATCACACGCCGCGCCCGGATATGTGTTATCACGCCAAACGCCGCCCACATCTCCAGCTTTTTCAAATAAAGTAAACTGATTGAAACCCGCTTGTTTTAGGCGGATGGCAAGCCCTAATCCACCAAAGCCTGTTCCTATAATGGCGATACGGATATTTTTATTTGAATGGGATGATGGCTTTAACATGGTCTGCTCGCACGATTGGGAAAGAGGGGCAATCGATAAAAGAATATAGAATAGTGGTTAAAGCTATTGATTTAGAGGATGGATGCGGACAAAATATTGTGATTCGAGGACATTTGGAAATGTACATTGACGTACGCATGGGCATTTGATCGAAGTATACATAGTGTTCGACTCATGGCTGATTTTGCAGCAGAGTTAGGTGTCGATTATCAGCTCATATTAAAAGGAACAGGCTTAGATCAACAGCACTTGCTTGATCCAAATATGGCGGTATCGGCACAACAGGAATTACAACTGGTCGGAAATTTGGTTGAACAGCTTGGGCATAGACCCATGTTGGGTTTAGAAGTTGGAACACGCTACCATTTCACTACTTTTGGCTCGTTGGGTTTAGCACTAATGAGTACTGCCAATATTCGTGAAGCACTCGATTTTGCCTTGGCATATTTTCCATTAACTTTTGCATTTACCCAGTTTATTGTTTCTGAGCAAGAACAAGGTATTCGCATCGAGTTCACAATCGATGAGGGGATTCCTCAATCTCTTTCTCAATTTATTATTGAGCGAGATATTGCCGCTTTAGTGACTGTTCAAAGAGATTTAATACCAGAGAACTTTTGCTTATCTTTGGCATTTTCTTTTCAGCCTAAGGGCGATCTACAAACCTATATAGATTTATTCGGTATCGTCCCAGAGTTTGGTGAGACCAAGAACTTTATTATTCTCGATGTTGAAAAAGTAAACCAAAAACTGCGTATGGCAAATGAGCTGGCTTTGCAGCATGCGGAACAACAATGCCGTCAAATTTTAGAGAAGCGACAATCACAAAAAAAATATTCACACCATGTACAACAAGTCTTGATGCATACCAAAGGAGAGATACCTTCAATGGAAATCGTGGCTGATCGATTGCATTTAAACTCAAGAACCTTGCGCCGTCACTTGGTCAATGAAGGCACAACTTTTATTAAGATTAGAGAGGATGTTCGCAAAATTTTGGCGGATTACTATTTGTCTTTACCGCAAACTTCGGTTGAACAGATTGCTGAATGGTTGGGTTATGCTGAAGCGACCAGCTTTATCCATGCCTATAAGCGCTGGTATGGGAAAACACCGCATGCATCACGCTTGGCAATGTCTATGGACTCTATTAATAATCACTTAAATCAGCCTTCAGCCCTCGCTAATTCTGCTTCGATATAACTAATAATCATGGTACTCAATCCTCTGACCATTTCATCAAAGCTAATTTGTGGGTTTGGTAAAATCAGATGGCGTGCCACGTTAAAAATACTGCTATTAATACTAATATAAGCCGTCACGCTAAGATTGTTTACTTTTAAATATCGAGGATGACGGATCATGTATTTCATCAATACATCCATCAATGCATATTCAATCTGACTGATATATCTTTCATATTTGAGTTCAGTTGCATATCTTAAGCAAATTAAATAGCGATCATCATCCCGCGTTAACAAATCACGGAAAGTATAAAAAATCATTTCAAACAAAGGTTCTAACTCTTGTTCAATGATGATAGGCGTGAGTTCTTTGACCATATCTAAAACTTCTTTGACGAAGGTTTTTGCCATCGCATCGTAGATTTCTTCTTTATTTTTAAAATATTCGTACAACGAGCCGACACTGACACCTGCGATATCTGCAATGTGTCTTGTGGTGGTTCCACTGGTACCATGCATTGCCACAGCGATAAAACCTGCTTCAATAATAGTATCAACGGTCACTTTTGAGCGTGCTTGACGGGGTTTACGTGTTGCCATGGTGGTTTTACTAAAATCCGAACATAGTGTCAGATTAACATGCTGTTGAATATTATAGAAGATATGGGTCTCTAATCCGAACAAATAAAATTACTCAAATTTTAACATTCAGTTTTAACTTGTAATAAAAGGATTGGATAGAGGTTTTTTTCTAGGATTCTATATTATTGTTTTTCATTTTATTTTTATTAATTGATTGATATCTATTATGAATAGTTGGTTTGTTGATCGTTCCATCCCAGTTTTATCTCATCAAAAAATGAGCACTTTATTCGTTATTGATAAGCATAAGAAGTTGAAAATTACCCGAATTGAATCCGAACATAAGATCAGTCTACAGTAGACCTATCAAATATTAAGTTCAGAAATATCTTCCCGAATGATTCTTCAATGAGCTATCCACTGTTTAAACGATAGAGATGCTCTAAGAACCATGGTTAATGAGCTTAATGGAGTGTCATATCACGAGCTAACTCCGCTCAATACTGAATGTAGGGTGTTGCTATGATTGCGAACACAGTGAAAAAGACCTTTAGTCTATTTAAGCCAAACCCACTCGCTGAGCAAATTGATTTTGCGAGTAAAGATTCTATCCCAATTCGTCACCTAGCAATCGGATTTGAAGGTGAGAAGGTTGATCTGTCATTTTATATGAACAACCAATTCGCTACGCTTTTTTTTGCTACGCTTTCTGTATTTTTGACTTATGGCGAAGATCTTGTCATAGAAACCGCGCGTCATCATCGAGATTTACTTAAAGATCCTATCTTAAAGCAACGTGTCACTTCATTGATTGGGCAGGAAGCGATTCATTCTAAATTACACAATGAATTTAACGATGCGATTGTAGCACTGGGCTACCCAGTCACCTTTTATCGTTTCTTAGGTTCAAACTTTTTTAAATATATCTTTCTTCAATTTCCGCAACCATTAAAACTGTCGATGATGGCAGGTATTGAGCACTTTACTGCGGTACTTGCTGAATACATGATGCAGCATGAGCAAAACTTTTATTTCTCCGAGGATGAGAAAACTCGTGCGCTCTGGATGTGGCATATGTTGGAAGAGTCTGAGCATAAAGATGTTGCTTACGATGTCTATCAAGTTTTGAATGGTAATTATGCTTTGCGTATCAGCGGCTTTGCGCTTGCTTACTTTACGATTTTAGGACTGATTCCATTTTCAGCCTCACTAGTTCCCGTTTTCCGTCGACCGCAAGAGATGTTGACGACTAAGTTTTGGAAAGATGCAAAACGAGGCGTGAAATTAATCTTTAGTCCTAAAGATGGCGTGTTTGGTAGTACACAAGGTCAAATCTTTGATTACTTACGTAAAGACTTTCATCCAAATGATCATGATACATCGAAGTATCTTGAATACTACAAGCAAAAACTACTATCAGAAGGTGGGGCATTACATCCTTTCTTTGTGAAAGAGTTCACGCCTAAAGTTCAAGCAGCTTAATCATCGGATAGCACGATCTAATCCAATTGTTGAGGTATTGAGACAGTTAAAGTTGCAGAAATAATCTTAGAAACAACGTTGCTGTCTTATTTAGTTTTTACTATTTTTATGGGAATCGAAAATGGTTGCTCAAATCATCAGAAATGTCTTTAATGACAAATTAAGTACCAAATATCAGGGGATTGTTCAGAACTTCGTGAACAAATCGCCAATACCGATTCGTCATTTTGATTTTAAATTCAACCCTAGAGAACTTGATGAAAAATTTTTCTTAAATAAAGAGCTGGCAACGTCTTACTTCCATGCGTTGTCTATATTTTTAACCTTTGGTGAAGATGTCGTTATTGAAACTGCACGTTACCATCGTGACTTTATAACAGACCCTATTCTAAAACAAAGATTAACCTCACTGATTGGTCAGGAAGCGATTCACTCCAAAGTACACAATCAGTTTAACGATGAAGTGCTGAAAGAAAATGATTATCCAGTTGAACTGCTTCGTGCGATTGCGGATAAGGTTTTTGAGTATGGCATTTATAAACTTCCACATTCACTACAACTGTCGTTGATGGCAGGTATTGAGCACTATACCGCTGTTCTAGCTGAATTTATGATGCAGCATGAGGACTATATTCTTGGTTCTCAAGACGAAAGACAGCGAGCCATGTGGATGTGGCACATGCTAGAAGAGTCTGAGCATAAAGATATTGCCTATGATGTGTTTTTAGAACTATCGGGTGATTACTGGGTGAGAGTGACTGGCTTTTTATTAGCGAGTTTAACCATCCTTGGCGGAGTTTCTTTGGGTGGTTATCTCATTCCCTTTATTCGTAAACCAAGCAATTTGATCAACCCACGTTATATGAAAGATATGTTGGAAAGCACTGCCTTGTTGTTTGGTAGTGAACGTGGTGTATTTGGTAGTAGCTTTATGCATATATTGGAATATTTACGCCCAAGCTTTCACCCGAATGATCATGACACCACTGCCTATATGGAATATTACAAACAGCGATTATTAGACCCAGAAACAGGGTTGTTGACGCCTTATTTTCTTAAAGAATTTGTACCGCCAGTACGTGCAGCATCTGCATAAATTCGGCGCATAAAAACCTGATTGTTGGATTGTATATATGAAATTCTTTGCTAAAAAAACCAAGCCTAGTCAAAAAGCATTTGCTGTTGTGACGGGCGCGGGTAGTGGGATTGGAAGAAGTTTTGCGCTTGAACTGGCAAAGCGTGGCGGAACTGTAGTCTGTTCAGATATCAATCTGGATGCAGCCAATGAAACGGTTTCACTGATCGAGCAACTGGGTCAAAAAGCCTTTGCTATCCAATGTGATGTCAGTAAGGCTGAACAAGTTACACAATTGGCAGAGCAAGCAGAACAGGTGATGCAGAACCCTGTCACGCTTGTGATTAACAATGCTGGAATTGGATTGGGTGGCAAGTTTGATGAGATGACCACAGAAGATTGGCAATGGTGTATGGATGTCAATTTGTGGGGCGTAATTCATGGTTGCCGTACTTTCGTACCTAAGTTTAAGCAACTTGGACATGGTGCAATTATCAATGTCGCATCCGCTGCTTCTTATACCGCTGCACCTGAAATGGCGGTCTATAACGTCAGTAAGGCGGGTGTTCGTGCGTTATCCGAGACGCTTTCTGCTGAGCTTCGCAAGTTCAACATTAAGGTCAATGTATTATGTCCAACACTGGTTCCGACTAACATTATTAAAAATGGCAAAGTACCACACAAAGGTATATTGGATTATGCCTTGACCAATTTGGCGTTTACCACCAGTGATAAGGTCGCAAAACTGACGTTAAACCGTTTGGATAAAGATCAGCTTTATACCATTCCTCAGATTGACGCCAAGCTTTTCTGGTTTATGAAGCGTACTGCACCGAATTTATATGCAAAATTCTTAGGCAACTCGTACAGATTTATGAAGTAACCCATTTAAATGGGAAAAGATTTTGATTGATGGAATAAGTACAGGTTGGATGATTGACCCGCTTATTTCGGTTGAATAGATGAAAGGATTTTTAAATGACAGCTCAAGCAAAAAAATTAAACTCAGCTGAGAAAAAAGCATTACCTGCACATATCTATGACAGCTTTATTGTAGGTGCTGGTATTTCAGGGATTGCCACCGCGATTCGATTGGATCAAGTTGGCTATACCAATTACAAAATTATTGAAAAAGCCAATCGTGTAGGTGGTACATGGCGTGAAAATACTTATCCGGGTTGTGGATGCGATGTGCCGTCAGCACTGTATTCATATTCATTTGCACCAAGTGCAAAATGGAGTCACCTATTCGCACGTCAGCCTGAGATTCTAAGCTATCTAGAAGAAGTCAGTGAAAACTTCAATGTTAGTTCAAAAATTGAATTTGGTACTGAGTTGTTAAATGCCGCTTGGGATAACCAACGTAATTTATGGGTGGTTGATACCAACAAAGGTCAATATTTGTCTAGAACTGTGGTTTTTGCCACTGGACCGATTACCGAAGCACAGATTCCAAAATTAGATGGTTTAGAAACATTTAAAGGTGAAATGTTCCATTCAGCCAAATGGAATCATGATTATGATTTGACGGATAAGCGTATCGCTGTGATTGGTACGGGTGCATCTGCAATTCAATTTGTGCCTCAAATTCAGCCTTTGGCAAAACAACTCTATGTTTACCAACGTACTGCGCCGTGGGTCGTACCAAAGCCTGATACTGATTTAGGTGAAGTGAGCAAATCACTGATTGCCAAATATCCACTGATTCAAAAAACATGGCGTAAAGCTGTTGCTCAATCACTCAATGCGATCAACTTCGGTTTACGTAACCCTGCGGTATTAAAACCAGTAGGTGAACTGGCTAAACTGATTTTAAAATTCCAGATCGAAGATCCTGAATTACGTAAGAATGTAACGCCTAACTTCACCATTGGGTGTAAGCGTTTATTGTTCGCCAACAACTATTACCCAGCTTTACAGCAAGAAAATGTCAAACTGATTCCACATGGTTTAGTGAAAGTGGAAGGCAACACTGTTATTTCTGCAAATGGTGAACGTCAAGAAGTAGATGTGATCATTTGGGGAACAGGCTTTGAAGTTTCACATCCGCCTATTGGTAAGCGTGTTTCTAATGAAAAAGGTGAGTGCCTAAATGACTTATGGAAAAGCACTTCTCCAGAAGCATATTTGGGTACCAGCATTGAAAACGTACCCAATGCGTTCTTAGTGTTAGGACCAAATGTTCTGGTTTATGATTCTTTTATTGGTTTGGCAGAAGCGCAGCTTGATTATATTGTAGATGGTTTATTAAAAATCAAAGAACAAAATATTGGTAAGTTAAACATCAAGTCTGAGGTGATCAAAAAGCATAATGAATTGGTGCAAAAGCATCTGAAAACCACTGTGTTCAATGCTGGTGGTTGTAAGAGCTATTATTTAGATGCCAATGGACGTAACTTTGCTGCTTGGCCTTGGTCGTTGAAGAAATTGAAGCAACGTTTAAAGCATATGGATTTAAACGATTATGAGGTAACGCTTCAAGCTGAAAAAACCAACTGATTTTAGTTGAGTAGACCTGTTTCATTATTATTTACACCCGCATTGGATTTCTCACATAGGGAGAGAAAAAAGGGTTCAAGAAAATGGTTGAGTGAAAAGGCAGTAAATTTTATCTAAGGATGGAATTTGCTGCTTATTTTTTGCAAGATAGAAATAAATTAGGAATGAAATATGAAAGACGGACAATCGAGTCGAACGGCTGAGGCTGCCGCGGCACTGCGTGCCAATCATTTTCAAAATGCTGAAAATCCAGTATTTGCTGATCCTTTTGCCTTTGAGTTAACCAGCAAAGGTTGGCAGAAGTTACTGACGACAACACCGACAGTGAAAATGATGAATTCTCCTGTGTTCAACCGAACATTGGGATTGCTCACTGGACAAGTCGTTGGACGTTCACGCTACGCTGAAGATCAGCTTTATGCGGCGATTGATCGAGGTGTACAACAATATGTGTTGGTTGGTGCGGGTCTAGATTCATTTATTTTGCGTCAAGCACAGTATTACCCAGCGTTAAAAATTTTTGAAGTGGATCATCCTGATACACAGACAGCAAAACAAAAAAAACTAAAAGAGTTCGGAGACATCCCGACCAATGTTGAATTTGTGGCAATTGATTTCGAAAAAGAATCGATTGCAGATGCTTTAACTCGAAGTAGTTTTCAACAAGAGCAAGCTGCATTCTTTTCTTGGTTGGGTACAACGCATTACTTAGAGCCACAAACCACGTTAAATACCTTGGCAAGTATAGCGATCATTGCTGCTGAGGGCAGTGAAGTTGTTTTAGATTATTCAATTGATTATCGACAATTGCAGGGGATCGAACGTTTAGGCAGTTTATTTGTATCTCAATTTACAGGGTTTTTAAAAGAGCCACTTAGAGGTCAATTTCGAACAAAGACACTGCACCAAGCCGTTGAGAAAATGGGCTATGACGTGGTTGAGGATTTATCAGGAGACGGTTTAAGTGAGCGATATTTTCATAATCGTCCTGATCGAATACGTCATACCATCGCAACACATATGTTACATCTTCGTTTGCAGCAAACATGATGAGCTTGGTATATGAATAAACCCACTCAATCAGACAAATTTCATCTCAAGTTGAGTTTGAAATTTATCAAATTTAGGTGGGGTTCATTTTCTCTGGACAAAGCCTAATGAGCTTTAGACTTTGCCGATAACAAATTATTTGTTATTTGGATCCGCTTTTTCACTATCTTCAGTTTGATTGCCTTTTGGGCTTGGTGTGGTATCAGGTTTTGGTTCGGTAGTGGAATCCGCTTGAGAATGTTCTTTCACCTGAGTCTGTTTAGCATTTTCGTCTTTGGTGGTCTTTTCAGAAAAACTTTTGAAACCTGACATTATTATCTTCTTTGGTTGGTTACTGAGCTTTCATGTTACAGATTTGGATTGATTACACTAAGGTAGTTATGAGATCGATATGTGGAAATATGTGCTCAGTAAGGTGTTTATATCGACATCATATTTCATTAATAAAATCATATATATATTATTCATTGAATCTTATGGTTTAATTGAAATAAGATGAGATGAATGATTAGAGCTGCTGTACACGAAGCACACAAATTTTTCATGGTGTGTAGGTGCAGATAATTTTTTATATGGTCATGTTTATTAACCTTGATTGGAAGTGCGAAGTATAGTTGCAGAATGTAAATTAATTAGAGTACGAAAATTAAAAACATTAAAAAATTATATGTGCTAGGCTTGCGAGATTTCCTTAATAAACTGGCTGCTATGAATTCAGAGCAATACCATGAAGCAAGTAAGTTTCAGTGGTCTTTTCTTTTGCCTAAATATTGGGGAATATGGGTCGCGATACTCATTTTAATGATATTTGCCATTCTTCCTTGGGCTATTCAATGGCGATTGGCTGAAGGCTTGTCTAAACTAGGATGGAAATATCTAAAGTCTAGACGTAAAACCACGATTAGAAATCTCGAACTCTGTTTTCCAGAGAAAAGCGAACTCGAAATACAACAAGATGCTAAACAAGTCTTTCTAAATATGATGCTGGGTGTTTTCGAGGCATTAAACGCTTGGTATTGTCCGCATTGGTTTAAAAAGCGAATACATATCCATGGACTAGAGCATCTTCAGCAAGCACAGGGCAAAGGGGTTTTATTGCTCAGTAGCCATACCACATTGTTGGATGCTGGCGGCTATGTAAGCAGTTGTTTTTTTGATTTTGATGTTGTTTATAGACCACAAAACAATCCTTTATTGGATATGTTGATCCGTAGATGTCGAGCGACGATTTATAAGAATCAAATTTCGAAAGACGATATGAAAGGATTAATTCATAGTTTGAGAAATGGCCATGCAATTTGGTACAGCCCTGATCAAGACTTTGGTTTGAAGCAAGGGGTTATGGCGCCATTCTTCGGTGTACAGGCTGCAACATTAACAGCGCATCGACGATTGATGAAAATTACCAAAGCATCAGCCATTCCTTTATTCTTTTATCGTGAAGGTGATATTCGAGATCCCCAATATCACATATTATTGGAGCCACCTTTAGATCATTTTCCGAGTTTGGATGAGGTAGAAGATGCGACGCGAGTGAATTTGATTATTGAAAATCAGATCAGAACGCAGCCAACCCAATATATGTGGTTTCATCGACGTTTTAAAACCAGATTGGAAGGACAAGAAAAATTATATTAAGTCATGAAACCCGCCTCATTATTTTGGTGGGTTTTTTTTAATAAAAAATTAGATAGATTGGGATTAACCGCTATTTTTTTCCATAAATATAACGCAGTCAAAGTCGTATAGATCCAGAATGTAAGTCTTACAAGTTTTCTGTTAGCATTTGAGCAGACAGGTTGTGACAACCTGATTTTTGGAAAACTAAAAAATATAAGGTCATTATGTATATAGATTTAAATAGCGATTTAGGTGAAAGCTATGGCTCATGGAGTATGGGTAACGATGAGCAAATTCTCCCCATTGTCAGTAGCGCAAATATTGCATGTGGCTTTCATGCAGGTGATCCACTTCATATTCTAAAAACATTAAAACAAGCTGCTAAATTTAATGTAAATGTCGGCGCACATGTTTCGTATCCTGACTTAGTCGGTTTTGGTCGCCGCAAAATGACCTTATCTTATGACGAACTACTTGCCGATGTACTTTATCAAATTTCAGCTTTACATGGTTTAGCGCATGTTGCAGGAACCAGAGTAAGTTATGTCAAACCGCATGGTGCTTTGTACAACACTATTGCGACAGATTTAAATCAAGCCCAAGCGGTGATTGATGCGATTCTACAATTTGATGCAGACTTAACGTTGGTGGCATTGGCTGGCTCACCATTGATTGATTTTGCTCAAAAGCAAGGTTTGACAGTTGTATCAGAAGCTTTTGCTGACAGAGCTTATCATGATGACGGTAGTTTGGTTTCTCGTTATGAAACTGGGGCTGTTTTACATGATGCGAAGATTGTAGCTCAGCGTGTTCTTGATATGATCCTAAAAGGTGGGGTGGAATCCATTGAAGGAAACTTTACACCTATCCAAGCTGACACAATTTGTTTGCATGGCGATACCACGGGAGCTGTACAACTTGCGACAGTGATCCGCCAAGCGTTAATTGAAAATCAAATTGAAGTACGTGCTTTTTGCATGTAAATGCTTTTATGCCTATTAAATAAAAGAGTAAGGGTATGCGATTTTTATCGGTTAATCTGAATTGTTTCTTGATTGAATTACCCAGTTTAGAAGAAACCATTGCGCTTTATCATCATTTAAAGCTCGCAGCACATCCTTATATCCAAGAATTTATACCTGCTGCACGTACCATATTGGTTTATTTTGATCCTATCTTTATTGATGGGAAAAACCTGATTCAGTGGATTTCATCACAAAAAATAGATCAGTATTCTGCAAATACCAACAAAAAAGAAGTCATCATCAATGTATGTTATGACGGCGTTGATCTTATACATGTCGCTGAATATTTGGGTATAGGCGTTGATGAGGTTATTTACAAACATACCCATTGCCATTGGCAAGTTGCTTTTATTGGCTTCGCACCCGGTTTTGCTTATTTGGTCAGTTCAGATCATCCTTTTGGAAATATTCCACGTTTAGTCTCACCACGCAAAAAAATAGCTTCACGTTCTGTAGGGTTGGCAGGTGAATATAGTGGTATTTATCCGAAAGAGAGTCCTGGCGGATGGCAGTTGATCGGACGTACAGATCAAACGATGTGGGATGTCAATCGAGAGCAAGCTGCTTTACTGTTGCCAAGTGATCAGGTGGTTTTTAAAGATATAAGCAAGCATCCGACGCAAGTCACAGTCCCTGCGACTCGTGTAGTTCCTATCAAAGTGCCACAAAATCCAGTTGTTTTCACCGTTCAAAATGTTGGCTTGCAAGTGTTAATACAAGATGAAGGACGCAAAAATGTCGCTCAACTAGGCGTTGGACAGGCCGGTGCGATGGATCGGAGCGCATTTCACTGCGCCAATGCATGTGTGGGTAATCCTAAAAATGCTGCTGTACTAGAAATATATAATGGTGGTTTACGCTTAAAAGTGATGAAAGAGACTGTTATTGCGGTAACGGGAGCTGAAACGGAGCTATGGGTAACATACGCGAACGGCTATACAGTCAAGCAACCATTATATCAACCAATTGCATTGGATCAGGGCGATGAAGTTTATCTGGCTAAAGCTCGGGCTGGGATCCGTAACTATGTGGCAGTTCGTGGTGGTATCGCTGTCGAACAGGTATTAAATAGTGCCAGTTATGACAGTTTGGCTGAACTAGGAACAATGCCCGTGAAGTTTGGAGATGAGATACGATCAGCACAATTGAAAACAGAATGTGTCGATTTAGATCAATCGGCAAATGCTTTACCCAAAGTGGGAGATCAGGTTGTAGTTGATATTGTGTTGGGACCTCGAATGGATTGGTTTACGCCAGAAAGTATTGATTTACTGCTTGAACAGCGGTGGTTGATCACGGTGGAGAGTAATCGAATTGGATTAAGGCTCGCTGGGGATAAGCCTTTACAATGTCAGATCAAACATGAGTTGCCGAGTGAGGGATGTTGCACAGGCGCGATACAGATTCCAGCCAGTGGCCAGCCTGTCTTGTTTATGAATGATCATCCGATTACTGGGGGTTATCCAGTCATTGCGGCTGTAGCACCTTATCATCTTGATTTGATCGCTCAACTTGCAGCAGGATGTTATATCCAGTTTCGCAAAATATCAGATTTCATGGATATCAAAAAAAATGTATAAGCAACACAAGTTATTGATTGCCAATCGTGGTGAAATCGCAGTTCGTGTTATTCAAGCATGTAAAGATTTAGGTATTCACACTATCGCCATCTATGCCGACGATGACATAGACAGCTTATATGTAAAACTTGCAGATGAGGCGAGGGCATTATCTGGACAAACTGCGAAAGAAAGCTATCTCGATATTGATAAAATTTTGAATATTGCAAAGCAAAGCCAAGCGACAATGATTCATCCGGGTTATGGCTTTCTATCTGAACGTGCTGATTTTGCGCAAGCTGTTATCGATGCAGGGTTGATTTGGATCGGACCAACTCCTCAAAGCATGATCAGACTAGGCGATAAAATCGAAGCGCGTAAGCTTGCCCAAGCTGTTGGAGCACCGTTGGTTCATGGTACTGAACAGCCACTTGGTTCTGCCAATGAAGCGGTGACATTTGCACAAACATACGGATTGCCTATTGCGATTAAGGCTGCTTATGGCGGCGGTGGACGTGGTTTAAAAGTGGTTAGGCAGCTAGATGAAGTCGCCGACTCTTATTCTTCAGCAGTGCGAGAAGCGCAAGCGGCTTTTGGTCGAGGAGAATGTTTTGTTGAACAGTATCTGGATAAGCCCAGACATCTGGAAGCCCAAGTAATTGCCGATCGGCATGGCAATATTGTGGTGGTTGGAACCCGTGATTGCTCTTTACAACGCCGTAATCAGAAATTGGTAGAAGAAGCACCTGCGCCATTTATTGATGACGATATTTATCAGCAATTAATACAATCTACACTCGATCTCTGTCGCGTGGCGAATTATGTTGGCGCTGGCACAGTAGAGTATTTGTTAAGCCAAGAGGGTAGGCTGTCTTTTCTCGAGGTCAATACGCGTTTACAAGTGGAGCACCCTGTCACTGAACAAACAACAGGGATTGATTTGGTTGTAGAACAAATTCGAATTGCACTGGGACAACCGTTATCTATCCAAGAAACGCCAAAACCACAAGGTCATGCGATTGAGTTTCGTATCAATGCCGAAGATCCAGCGCGAGGCTTTATTCCAACATTTGGTCACATCACTCGATTTAATCCACCTTCGGGGATTGGAATTCGTTTAGATACAGGTGTTATCCAAGGGAGTCTTGTCTCAAGTCATTTTGATTCATTAATGGCAAAACTGATTGTGACTGGGCCAACGCGTGAAATCGTCATTCAGCGTGCCAAAAGAGCATTTGCTCATTTTGAGTTAGAGGGTGTCGCATCTGTTTTGGCCTTTCATCGTGCGATATTGTCCGAACCAGACTTTATTGATGCATTTAAAGTGCATACCCGTTGGATCGAGCAGGAGTTTCAGCATAACTTTGCAATGCATCCACGCAGTAAAAAATCAGATTCATCTGTATTACAGCGCTACACAATTGAGATTGATGGCAAGCTTCATCAAGTGGGATTGCCTGTCGGATTGTTGAAAATGGCCAGTGTTACGGAGAATCATTTATCTGATGAGGCTTCATCGTCGCTGCACGATGAAAGTGCTGTTATCGCACCAATCAATGGGATTTTAAGTCGCTGGGCGGTTCAAGAAAATGCTCAAGTCGAGCTAGGTGATGTAATTGCCACGATGGAAGCAATGAAAATGGAAGTACCTGTGATTGCACATCGAACAGGTAAAATCAAAAACTTAGTGACTTTAAATCAAATGCTAGATGCGGATATGCAGATTGCGGAAATTATTTGAATTTAACGTTGTTGTGGTATAAGCCATTAAACGCCTTTTGGTGTTTAATGGCTGTAATGTGATTAACGACGGTTATTATAAATTGCCATTGCTGCTGGTAAGTTTTTGCGCATATCGCTGATACGCTGAGTATTTGATGGGTGAGTTGATAGGAATGCAGAACCACTCTTACCATCTAAACGACTCATTTTCTCCCACAATGTAATGGCTGCATTTGGGTTGTAACCTGCATGAGCCATCAGCATTAAGCCACCAAAGTCGGCACGGCTTTCTAGGTTGCGTGAATAAGGTAAACCAATACCCACTTGACTGCCCAAATTAATTGCAGCATTACCTGCTTCACCGATATTGGCACCAGCATAAGATGTACCAATACCAATTGCTAAGTTGGTCAGTGCTTGCGCACCGATTTTACTTTTCGCATGTTCTTCTAGGGCATGAGTCATCTCATGGCCCATAATTGCAGCAATTTCATCATTGGTGAGATTAAGTTTGTTCACGATACCCGTATAGAAAACAACTTTACCACCAGGTGCGACATAAGCATTGACGGTATCAGATTTTAATACAGCAAGTTGCCAGTCAAAACGTTGACCTGTTTGGTTCATTTTGTCTGCATGTGGTTTTAAACGATTAAAGACGGTATTAATGCGTTGATAAGTGGCTGAACTGGTATCAAGCTGATTTTTAGCACGAGCTTCTTGAGTCATCTTGCTGAAGCCTTGCGCAGATTGGGCATTTAAGGTTGCGCTATCAGCGCCAGCCATTTCTGCGAACGATGCACAGCCAGATATTGTCATTACAGTGACCGCACAAAGGCTCAAAGCTAACTTGTTCATACTTATTCTCTCCAAATCAGTATCTTATGAGTATCGTCGTAATTGAGGTGAATTATAAAAAATGTTGATCAGACTTAACATTCTGATTCGCTCTATAATCATTGTAATTATGTAATCACATCTACATAGATTCTGCTATTCATTTATAAACAAAGCCAGTGTTTTTACACTGGCTTTGTTTTATGTGGGGTTTGATGAATATCAAATGAGATTAATCTTCATCATCAAACTCTTCTTCAGGGAACGTATTTTCCTCTAAAGAAGCATCAAAAATTAAGATTGCTTTACCTTCGGTTTGGATCATACCTTGGTCTTCAAGTGTTTTAAGTACACGACCAACCATTTCACGGGAACAGCCAACGATACGACCAATTTCTTGGCGCGTAATGCGAATTTGGCGACCATTCGGCAGAATCATGGCTTCTGGTTGTGAAGATAAATCAATTAAACAACGCGCAATACGACCTGAAACATCAATAAATGCAAGGTCAGTGACTTTACGTGTTGTATTTTTAAGACGGCGCACAAGTTGAGCAAATACAGCATAGCTCAAATCAGGATACTGTTTGCTGAGTTCGTGAAAGTTGTCATAAGTAATTTCTGCAATTTCACAAACATCTCTGGTGCGTACTTCAGCAGTACGTTGTGGGTTTGTTTCAAACAATCCCATTTCACCAAAGAAATCCCCAGGGTTTAAATAGGCGACGACAATCTCACGCTCATCATCTTCGCGTAATATAATCGACACTGAACCCTTTAAAATTAAATACAGTGATCTTGATTCCATTCCAGCGTCAACAATCGTGGTGCGTTTTGGATATCTATTAATATGAGCACGTTTTAGCAATGCTTTTACCGATTCAGGCAGTTGGCCTGGAGACAAAGCATCAGTGCTAAGTTGTGAAAAATTTGAAGTCATGCTTAAAATTTCCGAATTTTGATAAAACCGATCGCACAGGCTCATTTGAGCTTTTTCTACACAGAAGAGATGAAATTCCTTATCAACTCATTTTATGTTAGTGTACAAGAACACAGTAAATTTATAACGTTTTTTGGGTAGTTGCAATGCAAACAAGTGTACATTGGTTAGAGAATGTTGCTTTTGAGGCAAAATCAGAAAGTGGCCATAGTGTGGTGATGGATGGTTCTGCTGAGTATGGGGGTGAAAACCGTGGTCCACGTCCTATGGAGTTGATTTTAATGGGACTTGGTGGGTGTGCTTCGTTTGATATTGTGACCATTTTAAAGAAATCTCGACAAGATGTGACGGATGTCGTGTGTGAGTTAAAAGCTGAGAGAGCGAACACGATTCCAGCAGTCTTTACTAAAATCCATTTGCATTTCATTGTGACAGGTAATGCCGTAAAAGCCAAACAAGTTGAAAAGGCCGTAGAACTTTCAGCAGAAAAATATTGTTCAGCCAGCAAAATGCTATCTGATGGTGGGGTTGAGATTACCCACGATTTTGAAATTATTGAAGCTGCATAAAGTTTTATTTTTAAGTTTTTCTAAAAAGTGATCTATTTCTATAGATCACTTTTTTTTGTTTTTATTTAAGAAACAATTGTGGGTCTACGCGTGCATTATTTAGACTCATACCCCAATGTAAATGTGCACCTGTTACACGTCCTGTTTTCCCAACTAGACCGAGTAATTCACCTTGACGAATGGTTTGACCTTTTTCCACATCGATTTTACTGAGATGGCAGAACATACTAATGAGTCCCTGACCATGATCAATCAGTACGGTATTGCCATTAAAAAAATAATTGCCAGTTTGCACAACGATACCATCGGCAGGAGCAACAACTTTTTGTCCGACGGGAGCGGGGATATCTAAGCCCGAGTGTGGTGCACGCTCTTCACCATTGAAAAACCGTTTTCGTCCGAATGAGTTACTAAACTTACCTGTGGTAGGGACGATAAATTTGGGAAAGCTTTGCCATGTGCTTTGACTAAATGAGCTATAAACCGCATTTTGTTCTTTGGCTTCGCGCGCATAGCGTTCTAATTGGCTTGGATTTGGATTGACATGATCTTGATTTTTGACGGTTAAACGTTGTTCCGCGTATTTGTATGGCTTAATGTCAATTTGAATTGGCGAGTTATTGGTATTTAAGGTCAAAGTACCAATCTGTGCAGAAAGCGGAATCCCAAAAATAGCATAGCGTTGGCCATTTTCTTGGCTGATCAACACAGGTTTTTGTTCATAATAAACTTGCGTGGTGTTTGCTGTTAGTGGAATAACTGCGATTCCGCCCGCCCGTCTTGAATCTTGTGGAAGTTGAGCGAAGGCAAAGTGAATTGGGAGTAGGCAAGCGGCTGCAAGGTAGATTTTTTTTAGAGACATAATGAACATTTTAATGAAAGTAAAAGACTTAAGCTAAAACGTTCGCCGCAAAATCACAATAAGGATTTTGTGTGAATCAGCACTGACAGAAAAACGATACAAAACAGACTTGAAAAAGAATACCAATACACCCATATTATCACTGAGTTTTATGTTTTTTATTATTTTTAAAACATTGAAAAATATATAATTTTTTATTTGAAATTTAAAAAAGCGTTCCCATCTAAGTGATAAGTTAAAAAATTGTTGTGAGGAATAACAAGAATGCGTTTTGAAAAATTTACAAACCGCTTACAGCAAGCACTCTCAGATGCACAATCATTGGCCATGGGTAAAGACCATACATCAATCGCAGGGATCCACATCCTAACGACTTTACTCGAAGAGCCTGCCAATTTGAGTTTGTTGCAACAAGCGGGTGCTCGTTTACCAGAGTTGAAGCAAAAGCTTGAGCAAGCCATACAAAATGCCCCGACTTTGGCAAATCCTACAGGTGATCTTAATCTCAACCCTGAAGCGGTAAAAGCGCTGAATTTGGCTGATCGCTATGCGCAAAAGGCTGGTGATGAGTTTTTATCAACGGATTGGGTGCTGTTAGGTTTAGCAGAAACGGGCGAAACCAAAACGATTTTAAATAGTGTTGGCGTGACTCCAGAGAGTTTACGTAAAGTGATTGAAAATATTCGAGGAAGTGACAAGGTCATGAGTAATAATCACGAAGATCAACGTGACTCACTAAATAAATATACGATTGATTTAAATGAACGTGCATTAGCTGGAAAATTAGACCCAGTGATTGGTCGTGATGATGAAATTCGCCGTACCATTCAAGTATTGTCGCGTCGTACCAAAAACAATCCTGTACTCATCGGTGAGCCTGGTGTGGGTAAAACAGCCATTGTTGAAGGTTTGGCACAACGTATCGTCAACGGTGAAGTCCCTGAAAGTTTAAAGAATAAACGTGTACTTTCTTTGGACTTGGGGTCATTGCTTGCAGGTGCAAAATATCGCGGTGAGTTTGAGGAACGTCTCAAAGCTGTACTCAAAGACCTAGCGAAGCATGACGGTGAAATTATTTTATTCATCGACGAATTACATACCTTGGTTGGTGCAGGTAAAGGCGATGGTGCAATGGATGCGGGGAATATGTTGAAACCTGCATTGGCACGTGGTGAATTACGTTGTGTGGGTGCGACCACTTTAGATGAATATCGTCAATTCATTGAAAAAGATGCTGCGCTGGAACGTCGTTTCCAAAAAGTGCTGGTCGATGAACCGAGTGTTGAAGATACCATTGCGATTTTACGTGGTTTGAAAGAGAAGTATGCCACCCATCATGGTGTACAGATTTTAGACTCGGCGATTATTGCAGCCGCGAAAATGTCGCATCGTTATATTACGGATCGTCAGTTGCCCGATAAAGCAATTGATTTGATTGATGAAGCTGCTTCACGCATCAAAATGGAGATCGATTCTAAGCCTGAAGCTTTAGATAAACTTGATCGTCGTTTGATTCAATTGAAAATGCAATTGGAAGCAGTGAAAAAAGATCAAGATGCGGGAAGTAAAGCTGAGGTGAATCATCTTGAGCAACAAATCGCGGAAAAGCAGAAAGAGTACAATGATCTAGAAGAGATTTGGAAAGCTGAAAAAACACTGGTTGAAGGTGATAAAAAAGCGCAGGTCGAATTAGATCAAGCTCGAATGGCATTGGAAAAAGCCAAACGTGAAGGCGATTTGGCAGAAGCTGCACGTTTGCAATATGGTGTGATTCCAGAGTTACAGAAACGTTTGGAGCAAGCTGAAGTTGCTGAGGAAACCGAAGAACCGAAGTTGATTCGTACCAAAGTGACAGAGAATGAAATTGCTGAAGTGGTGAGTGCTGCAACGGGGATTCCTGTCACAAAAATGTTGCAAGGTGAACGTGAAAAACTTTTGCAAATGGAATCATTCTTACATAATCGTGTGGTAGGACAAGATGAAGCGGTAGTGGCTGTATCCAATGCGGTACGTCGTTCGCGTGCAGGGCTGTCTGATCCAAATAGACCAAGTGGGTCATTCTTGTTCCTTGGGCCTACAGGTGTAGGTAAAACTGAGTTGACTAAAGCATTGGCGAACTTCTTGTTTGACAGCGACGATGCCATGATTCGTATTGATATGAGTGAGTTCATGGAAAAACATTCAGTCAGTCGTTTAGTTGGTGCACCTCCGGGCTATGTTGGTTATGAAGAAGGTGGCGTTTTAACAGAAGCAGTGCGTCGTAAACCGTATAGCGTGGTATTATTTGACGAGGTTGAAAAAGCACATCCAGATGTTTTTAATATCTTATTGCAAGTCTTGGATGATGGTCGTTTAACTGACTCACAAGGTCGAGTCATCGATTTTAAAAATACGGTGATCGTTATGACCTCGAACTTGGGTTCACAGGATGTGCGCGAACTGGGCGAGGGTGCAACTGACGATGAGATGCGTGCTGTGGTGATGAGTGCTGTGAGTCAGCATTTCCGCCCAGAGTTTATTAACCGTATTGATGAATTGGTGATTTTCCATTCACTACAAAAATCGCAGATTCGTGGTATTGCAGATATTCAATTGGATCGCTTACGTTCACGCTTGAGTGATCGTGATATGGATTTAACTGTGGATGATACTGCTTTTGATCTGTTGATCGATGCTGGATTTGACCCAATCTATGGCGCACGTCCATTGAAACGAGCGATCCAACAACAAGTGGAAAATAGTTTGGCTCAGAAAATTTTATCAGGTGAGTTCCAAGCAGGAGACAACATTTTGATCAAAGCTGAAAATGGTCATCTTGTCTTTGATAAAATGAAATTGAGCTAAGTTGAAATTTTACAAATCAGTTAAAAGATGGTGATGAAAATCACCATCTTTTTTTGTTTTGGTGCAACTTATCTGATTTTTTAAGGAATGTTTACAATAACATTGCGACTTGATGAAAAACTTGCTAGTTTCAAAGCAAATAAGAAAAAGATTCAGGATGAATTGCAATGGAAAATAAGCAACATCATTACGCAAGACTCTGTGTAATTTTGTGCATGATGGGTCTACCTGCTTCAATCGGGTGGGCAGCTCAACCGATGTCAGAGGGAACGCTCGCACTGCAAACAGGGTTAGCAAATAATATTTTGCCGAATATTATTATCAAAGCCGAACAAGATGCGATGAAACCTGAGCAAGAACGTTGGAGAGTTCAACGTGCCTTAAGTGATCGCTATTTGCGTGAAGTCAGGATTAGTACATTACTCGATAGTGTGCTATCGCCGCATGAAGAGCAAAAGAAAACTAAAGTCACTGATCCGCGAGAGAAAAAAGATGCGAGCATAAAGCCGCATACACAACCCTCTGATCGTTTTGTGGTGTATGAGTTTGATTCCAATGATAATGTTCATGGAACCGTCACCATTCATGTCAAAGAACGGTGACGGGAAGTATTATTTATACCGCAGGATGTTTGATTTTCCATGCGCGATGGATTTTTTGATTGCGCTTGAAATCTAAGCCGATGGTTTCAGAGGTAATTTCTTCAATGTCATACATCGCCTCGATTTCCTCATCCAGCTCAAAACCACGATAGTTGTTAGAAAAATACAAAGTACCTTCAGTGGTTAGGCGGTTCATGGCACGCTTTAACAGCGAGAGATGATCGCGTTGTACATCAAATGTACCGTAAAACTTTTTCGAGTTAGAGAAGGTAGGTGGATCAATAAAGATCAAATCGTATTGTTCATGACCTTCTTTTAACCACTCAAAGCAATCGCTGGCAAAGAACATGTGCTGTTCATCTGCATGATCAACCGTTAAACCATTCAATACAAAGTTTTCTTTAGACCAGTTGAGGTAAGTATTAGATAAATCAACACTGGTGGTACTTGCCGCGCCGCCTAGAGCTGCATGTAAGCTTGCTGTTGAGGTATAGCTATACAGGTTTAGGAAGTGTTTGCCACGTGCTTCTTTGGCAATTCGTAAACGCATTTGACGATGATCTAAGAACAAGCCTGTATCCAAATAATCGGTCAGATTCACCAAAATTCTTGCATTACCTTCTTGTACGATAAAACGTTTAGACGCGGTACTTTGCTTGCTGTATTGGGTCGTTCCAGCTTGTCTTGCACGTGTTTTGATAAAAATAGCATCACGGTTTAGACCTGTTACTGCGCGAATGGCTGCGAGTCCAAGATTAAAACGTTTTTTAGCTTTTTCAGGGTCGATGGTTTTAGGTGGTGCATATTCTTGTACATGCAATCTATCCCCATACAAATCAACGGCAATATTAAAATCTGGTAAATCAGCATCATAAAGACGTAAGCAATAGATGTTTTCTTTGACAGCCCACTTTTTCAATGCTTGCATATTTTTTTGCAAACGGTTGGTAAAGTCTTCGGCACCTTCAATCTTTTCAAATTGTAGCGGTTGCCAGTTTGCTAAAAATGGTTGTGCAACGCTTGCTGGTTTGATCATACCAAAACGAATGTAAATCGGTAGCTTACCGTTCATCAAACGTAAAGTTTGCGGATCATTGATAGCAAGTACATCTGCTTGTTCGATTTGTGCCGCAATCACCGCAGCAGGCTGATTTGGGAAATTCTTTTGTAATAATCCAGATAAGCCTAAGTAGAATGAACGACTAGACGCTTTATCCCCTAAGCGCTCGCCATAAGGCGGATTTGTAACGATAAAGGCTTTTTTACCTTCAGCATGAAAATCATCCCAATCGGCTAAAGTACGTTCTTCGATTTGAATTTGATCAAGTACGCTTTCAAAGCCTGCGGCAATGATATTTAGACGGGTCGCTTTGACCGCTTCCCAATCTGCATCATAAGCATAGAGTTTTGGTAGTGGGTGCGCTAAAGCCTTTTCATGGCGTTCAGTTGCTTCGTTTTTGATCGATAACCACAGTTCACGATCATGTCCATGCCAGCCATTAAATCCGAAACGACGAACCAAACCTGGCGCACGATCCGTTAAAATCATCAATGATTCAATAATAAATGTCCCTGAACCACACATCGGATCAAGAATGATATCGGGTTGATATTGTAATAATTGTGTTTTTTGTAAAATCGCCGCCGCGAGGTTTTCTTTGATCGGTGCATCGGTCATAAAATGGCGATAGCCACGTTTATGTAAGGAATCGCCCGATAAATCGAGACAGAAGGTATGTTCAGTTTTTCCTGCTAAAACATAAAGCGTAATTTCTGGCTGTTTAATATCAATACTTGGGCGTTTCCCAACAGCTTCCATAAAGGAATCTACCACGCCATCTTTGACACGTAAGGTCGCGAATTGCGTATTGACCTTAATATCTCGCTCAACATGCAGACGCACCGCGAAGGTACTTTGTGGTGCAAAAATTAAAGACCAATCGAAGCTAATCGCACCTTCAAACAGTTCTTCTGCCACATCTCGCGCATCGTGGGTAAATTCAAGTTCATGTTTATGAATCGGTAACAGTACACGAGAGGCTAGGCGAGACCACATGCAAATACGATAAGCCTGTTCAAGCGTACCTTGGAAAATTAAACGTCCAGCAAAACGTTGGATGTCTTGAACACCTAAACTTTCCAGTTCTTGTTGAAGTAGGGTTTCAAGTCCATCCGCACAGGTTACCCAGTAGCTTGTAAGACGTTGTGTTGAATTCATTCAAATTTCCAAAAGCGATTTTAGCAATCGCGTATTTTAACTGATTTTTATCAGTTCTGTCGGTTCATATTTGTGTGATTGTCAGCTTTATCATCGATAAAAAGCTATTTTTTGAATTTGGCGTCATGAGGATGCTTTAGACGATCGATTTCATATTTGTACAATATTTTAATTATTGGTACATATTTTGCTATTTAACTTAATAGATGGTCTTGTAGATCATCAGCGACTTATTTCCAAAAGCTGATGAAATTTAAGTGGTTTAATGGGGAACTTGTGGGGGATCTATGAAAGAAAATGTAAATAATGACGTGCTGGTCAATGCTGAAGCTTTTACGATTGCAACTCAAATGTATGTTCGTTTGAGACGTGTATCGAGTCGCGTGATAGATGTCATGTATCTGGTCAGCAACAAAGCGTATGCCAAACATATTGTCGATATCGCTTTGGCAACTCAAGATGCTGAATTGGAACGCTATGTTGCTCGGTTAAGTCCACTCATCGATTTATATCCTGAACCAAAAGCAGTTGTGGTGGCAGAGCAAAAAGATAACTTAGAAAATGAGCGGGTTGAGGCATTGGATATCTATTCTAGTGAGGTGACTGCTGAGGAAATCTATCAGGCTCAGGTTTCGCATCACTATATTGGTGCATTGCGATAGATCGAATTTGTTGCAACCCTCTAATTATCTGCAACATAAGGGTGAAAAGTTGTTCTGCTAAAACCCAAGAATTGGGCTACACTATGCAAGTTTTGGTGATTCGACCCATAGGAATCCTTTATGCATATTGCAGCCCTGCATCAACCAAGTCAGGTTCAATTGAATCAACAAGGAAATTTAAAGCACTTTTTAACCATTGAGGGTCTTTCCAAGGAAAGCCTGACCAAAATCCTAGATACAGCGCAAAGCTTTTTAGATGACAATAATAATTTGATCAACCGTCCGTTATTAGAAGGGCTGACGGTGATGAATCTTTTCTTTGAAAATTCCACCCGTACCCGTACCACCTTTGAAGCCGCAGCAAAACGGTTATCTGCCAATGTTTTGAACATTGATATCGCACGTTCAAGCACATCAAAAGGTGAAACCTTACGCGATACGCTTTGGAACTTAGAAGCGATGGCTGCGGACATTTTTGTAGTACGACATTCGTCTTCGGGTGCGGCGCATTTTATTGCCAAAGATGTTTGCCCAAATGTTGCCATCATCAATGCAGGTGATGGTCGTCATGCACACCCGACTCAAGCGATGTTGGATATGTTAACCATTCGCCGTGAGACTAAAAAGCCTTTTGATCAGTTGAGTGTGGCGATTATTGGCGATATTAAGCATTCTCGTGTGGCACGTTCTAATGTTGCAGCATTGCAAACTTTAGGGTGTAAAGATATCCGTGTAATTGCACCCAATACATTGTTACCTGTCGCTTTTAACGAATATGGTGAACATGTCCGTTTATTTAACCAAATGAATGCTGGTGTAACCGATTGTGATGTGATCATCGCATTGCGTATTCAAAATGAACGTATTGATTCACCAGCGCTCGCTTCACAATCAGAATTTTACAAAATGTACGGTCTAAATAAAGAACGCCTTGCTTTGGCCAAACCCGATTGTATCGTGATGCATCCGGGGCCTATGAATCGAGGTGTTGAAATTGATTCTAGTGTTGCTGATGGTGATCAATCCGTGATCCTGAAACAAGTGACCAATGGTATTGCGGTTCGTATGGCGGTGCTTGCACTAGCGATGCAAGGGCAGTTACAAGAACAAGGTTTGATTGAAGCGATTTCGCTGTAAGGGATAGATCACATGAGTATTGTAAAAATTGAAAATGTCCGTGTGCTCGATCCAATTCAAAAAACTGATCAAGTCAAAACGGTTTATATCGAAAACGGTAAATTGGTTGATGCGGTTGAACAGGTCGATGAAACCATAAATGGTCAGGATAAATGGTTGATGCCAACCATGGTGGATCTATGCGCTCGGCTACGTGAACCAGGGCAACAGCAACACGGAACATTAAAGTCCGAGGGTAAAGCCGCACGCGCCAATGGTATTTTGCATGTCATTACACCGCCAGATTCAAAGCCGATTGTGCAAGATAACGGTGCTTTGATTCATGGCTTGATTGAAAAAGCGCAACTGGATGGCGGTATTTATTTACAAATCATTGGCGCACAAACCCAAGGTCTAAATGGCAAACAACCTGCCAATATGGCGGGGTTAAAAAAGGGTGGTTGTACGGCTGTTTCCAATGCCAATGCTGCCTTTGAAAATGATGATGTGGTTATTCGTACATTAGAATATGCGGCAGGTTTAGGGTTAACTGTTGTCTTTTACGCTGAAGAGCCTCAAATCGCCAAAGATGGTTGTGTTCACGAAGGCTTCATTGCATCGCGTCAAGGCTTGCCAATGATTCCTGCAATCGCAGAAACAGTTGCAATCGCCAAATATCTTTTAATGATCGAAGCAACAGGTGTAAAAGCGCATTTTGGCCTATTGTCTTGTGGCGCTTCTGTTGAATTGATTCGTGCAGCAAAAACCAAAGGCTTACCTGTGACTGCTGATGTTGCCATGCATCAATTGCATTTAACTGAACAATTGATTGATGGTTTTAACTCACTGGCGCATGTACGTCCGCCTTTGCGCTCTGAACAAGATAAGTTGTTATTGCGTCAAGCGGTTAAAGAAGGGGTGATTGATGCGATTTGTACGCATCACGAACCATTAAGCAGCTCAGCGAAAATAGCGCCATTCGAGGAAACTCAATCAGGTATTACCGCTTTCGATACCTATGTTGGATTGGGTGTGCAACTTATTCAAGAAGGTGTATTTGAGCCATTGGAATGGGTTGAAAAGGTCACTTCGATTCCTGCACAAGTTGCCAATATCACAGATCGCTGGCAGCAAGAAGCAGGATGGGTATTGGTTGATCCTGAGTTACAGTGGACTGTAACTAAAGATACGATTATCTCGCAAGGGAAAAACACGCCATTACTTGGACAGCAGTTGACTGGTAAAGTCGTCACTACATTTGCATAAGCATAAGTCATCGTGAGCAGGGTAAGCCTTTTAGTGGGCTTGCTCTGCTGTCTAAGAATTGATGTATATATATTGTATTTAAATTTTTAAAAATAGATAAAAAACATAAAAACTATATTAAAGTAAGCAGATGAAATGAGATTCGTTTTGCATAAAATTATAAAAAAGAGATGTAAATCATTTAAATTGTTGGAGCTAATACAATGCCTATAAATCCAATGGAGTTGCTTAAACAGAAAGTTTCATCGGTGATCGTGAATGATCAAACCTGCTTGGTAAATGAAAAAAATGATGTTTTATCAAGATTTTACCCAATTCTTTTGTCTCGATTTTTAATTAAACCAGAACTTGTTGATCAACTCAAAGAACAACTTACCCCTTCAGTTTATGATCTATTTGAAAAAAATGACCAAGTAAAAAATGCACTACTTTTACGATTGGCTGCAGGCAGAGTTCCTGCGAGTGAAGTTGAAAAAACTTTAAATAGAGCCATTCCTAAAAGTCTAGCAGTACTTTCAAATGAGGTAGGCAATGATACGATGAGTATTATTTACTATCTTAGAGATCATAAAGAGTCAATTTATGCACTATTGCCGAACTGGATCAATGAAGTTTTATCCTTGGATCAACCTGCGCTAAAAGCTCGCCTAGTGCCTCCTATTTTATCCCTACCTGTTTTGCCTCAAGAGAACAAGCAGCACAAAGCTTTTCCATTTTTTGCCTTAATATTTGCTAGTTTTTCATTATTATGGCTCTATCAGATAAGTAAATAGCCATCATTTTGATTGTGGATTGATTTACGTATTTTTTATTGGCATGCTTCGGTCAGGCAATCATTTTAGATCGAGTTTATGCGAATCACATTTGTCGGTGCAGGACGAGTCGCTACGCATTTAGCAAAGGCATTTCAATCACAGCATCAAATTGTTCAAGTTTTTAGTCGCAATTTACACCACGCCCAACGATTAGCAGCACAGGTCAATGCTCAAGCGATTGATGGTGTAGATCAACTCAATCCGCAAACAGACTTAGTGGTTGTTGCTGTTAGTGATCTCGTGATACCTGATGTTGTAGAGGCAATCGCAACATATTTGCCGCAATGTCTTATCGTGCATACTTCGGGAAGTACAAATTTATCTGTCGTCGCGCAGAAGCAGCAACGTGCTGGGGTTTTCTATCCATTACAGACCTTTAGTTTTGAACGTGAAATGGATTGGCTGAAAACCCCACTTTTTGTTGAAGCCGTAACGCGTGAAGATTTACTTCTACTCACCACCTTAGCAAACAGCCTAAGTAATCGAGTCTATCAATATAATTCACAACAGCGTCAAACCTTACACTTGGCTGCGGTGTTTGCATGTAATTTTAGTAATTATTGTTATGATATGGCAAAACAAGTTGTAGATGCAGAACAAGTTGATTTCAGTTTACTATTTCCGTTGATCTTAGAAACAGCGAATAAAGCAACCCGCACTAACCCAAAGCAAATGCAAACAGGGCCAGCAATGCGGGGCGATCAAAATATTTTAAAGATGCATCAAGGATTATTGGCCCAATCTCATCGGCCAGATTTGGAAGAAGTATATAGATTGATGAGTGATGGTATTTATAAACGCCATCATTCGGATTGATTAATGCTCAAAGTATGATAATGGCATTAGATTAAAAAACCCAAATTCAATATTTGAATTTGGGTTGAATAAAAATTATAGTCTTGATCTTATTGATACTTGTCTAGATTTGTTTCTGGACCATCTTTAGCTACAGCCTGCGCCTTTGCAAAACTCTCCATTAAACATTTATACTCAGGGCATACATGATCAGCAAGAATTTCAGCAAAACGTGAACCTTCTGGACGATTCCAAGTACGCATTAACTCAGCAACAATCGCAAATGTATCAGTTGGAATTGCTCCAGCTTGTGTTACTCGAGCAATAGTTGTATCTGTGGCCATTTTACTCCAGTTTCCAGATGCATCTACTACACAATATACTGTGTAACCTTCTAGACGTGCGCTGACTGCAGGAAATGCCATACATACACTTGTAAGAGTTCCAGCAATAATTAGTGTTTTTCTGCCAGTTTTTTTAACTTCCTCTACAAATAAAGGATTATCCCACGTATTAATTTGCCCAGTACGTGGTACGTAAACAGCATGAGGAGCATGTTGATGTATTTCAGGTATTAAAGGGCCGTTAGGACCATCTGGTACAGATGCTGTTGTAATTACAGGTATATCTAACAGCGTTGCTGTTTTTGCAATTGCAATAACATAGTTACGTAAGTCTGGAACTGGTACATCTCGAACGGTATTAAACAATCCGCTTTGATGATCTATAAGTAAGATAACTGAATCATTAGGATCCAACATTCCATTAGTCGCTGCCATGAATAACACCTTTAGAGTTTATACTTACGTAGTCATAACGAAAGTTTCTGAGTTTATAGAATTTAAAAAGCGTGAATAATCAACAATATTTTTTAAGTATATGTTTTTATTCACCATTTACCTTATGATGATTTAGCCTACTGATCTTTCATGAGAATTATTTTTTATTGTCCATTTTCCACTGCTTCTAAATGAACGTGCTGAGGCATACGTATCTTCCATAAATTGGAAGTATGTAATAAGACCATTTTGTACTTTAGCTAAAATAGAGAACGGTGATGTAAATTGGTGACCTACCTCAACAGAGGTGTAGGTAAATGAACCAAATACGGCTACTGTTTCATTCTCTGAAATTAAATCTGTTACTTGGAAATCATCAACATTCCAATAAGTGCCTACATTGGAAAACGTATCAATATAGACTTGGCGCCCTTTACTGGTTCCTGCCCATGGTTCAATTTGTTTCAATTCTGGGTTGTCAAAACTTAGAGAGATATAAGTAGCATTAATATCAACTAAGGCTTCAGATACTTCAATAATAGTATCTTTTCCAGTATTGGATAAAAATGCAGTAACTACATCTTTAGGGTTTTTGGTGTCTTTTGCGATTTGTATTAACTCTTTTGAGTTCATCAGGTAAAGCCTTTTGCAAAAATAATGATTTTGAATTCTTATGCACTATAAATAATTAAACTTTATATTGCATTTTTAAATCTTAAATGAATTCATTATAAGATGTTTGAGTGATAATCTATTGGGTTTTTCATATTTAACAAACATATGCGATTGTAATGTTAAGAGAAAGCATTTTTTGAATGCTTAATAAACATTTTAAATCTATCATGTTTTTATTTCTTATTGGTTTCAATTAAGAGAACTCTTGTTTTCTAATTTTGAAACATGGCATATGAGAGATTTTATTTGATTATTCACTTAAATAGTTGTGTGCAACGTATACTGTCTGCTTATTTAGTATTTGACATGTTTTCAGTGGATTTTTTATGTTATTGATTCTTTTACAATATAAATTAATTTATTGTTTAAATTTATGACCTAAATTATCATTAATAAAATAGCAGCATATTTACGCTAATTTAATTTTAGGCTGTTGGTATTTATGAATAAGTTTGTTGATATGACAACTTTTGTTACTGTTGCAGATGTTCAAAGTATTTCTGAAGCTGCACAACGATTGGGCACTACAAAGTCAGTAGTGAGTAAACGTATAAGTCTATTAGAAACACGTTTAAATACTCAATTATTCGAGCGTGGCCGACAATTAAAAATTACTCAGTCCGGTAGTATTTTTTATGAGCGGTGTATTAATATTCTTGCAGATTTAGAACTTGCCGAGATTGAGGTGATGACAGTGAAAAGTCATGTGAAAGGTCGTTTGCGCCTTTCTGTACCCATGGCTTTTACTGAGAGTTATTTAGCACCTATACTTGCTAAATTTATCTATCAATATCCTGAATTAGAATTAGATATAGAAGCAACAGACAATTTTGTAAATCTGAATAATGAAAATTATGATGTGGCTATACGTTTAGGGCGATTATCAGAATCTTCATTGATTGCAAAAAAGATTTCTGTAAATAATCATGTACTTTGTGCAAATTCTAAATATCTTAAACAATTCGGAATACCAGAAAATCCAAATGATTTGCAGAATCATGATGGTTTACTTTATGTTCTAAGAGAACCTAATGGTATGCTACAGTTGCCAGTAAATAATCATTTGCAGTCTTTTAGAATTCGAAACCGAATGCGTACTAATAGTGGTCATCAATTGTTAGCTGCAGCTTTAGAGGGTTTGGGTATTACAATTTTGCCCACATTTATTGCGGCAGAGTATATTGAATCTGGTTCTTTATCTATTGTGTTACCCCAATACTCTCCTATAGGTGGTGATATATCTGTAGTTTATAAGCAAAGTTATCGTAATTCGAATAAAATTATGGTTCTTGTAGACTATCTTCGAGAAGCAATAGGAGATCCACCAGTTTGGGATCAACGTATAATGAGTCATTTGGAAAGTACTGGGCAACATTATTAAGAGTGCATTAAGTTCAAGTGATTATTTACATACAGTATGGTCTTAACTTGTTTTAATTATTTTTGTAATGATAAGAATTGGGTAAATATTTGGTAGAGTTTTTCCAGTTATGGGATTCCTTATATTTGCTATAAAAACTTATTGAACACAATATTTTCCCTATAGGTAAATAGGAGCTAAGATAGATTGATTAAGTGAATAGTCACCAAAATTCTAGACACATAACCATCTTTCGATAGGCCTTTTCATAATCTAATGGAGAACGTTGACCATATTTCATTAGATGAATTGTTTATATAAAACGAACAGGATATCATCAAAAAAGTATCACAATTTATCTGTATACATCTCAGTAAAATATAGCAAAATGAGTTTCAGTCTAAAAAAAATTTATAAAATGGTGTTTATGTTCTATGAGTGAGCCTTCCTCTTTTCTTCCAGTTTCTGCATCTATGAATCAACAAGTGTTAATTCAAAATGGTGATATTTCACCGCAAACTCTGGTTGCCTGTGAGGAATGTGACACGGTATATCATCGAATTCAGCTAACACAAGGTGAACGCGCTTATTGTCTTTGCTGTGGTGCTGAGCTTTATCGGCAAAGCAAACCTTTTAGTGTTTTACTGGCAATGGTAACAACAGCGCTGATTGTATTTGTGATTGCTAATAGTTTTCCTATTGTTAAGGTGGAATTGCAGGGTAACGATTCCCAGACGACTTTACTTGGTGCGGCATGGGCCATGTTTCATGCAGGGCAAGGGCCAGTAGGTGTTCTGATTCTCATCACAACTTTTGTAGTGCCATTGATGGATCTGCTATTGCTGTTCTATGTACTTTCATCAGTTCATTTTTTTAAAGTTCGGCCCCGTTATTTAGTCGCAGCATTGCGTACCTTGTTTTTATTTAGAACATGGGGAATGGTTGAAGTATTTTTGATTGGCGTACTGGTGACTTTAGTTAAACTGGTCGGTATGGTCGTGGTGATTCCAGGTGTTGCACTATGGGGGTTCGCCATACTGAGTATATTACTGGTTTATATTGCTTCAGTAAAAGTTAAGGATCTATGGGACGAGATCGACAGGACACTTCGATGAAAACGGATCAGCCTCCGCGCAATTTTTCAGAATATTCCTCTGAAGCAGCCATTGATAATTCGCTGCAATATCCAAGAGCCAAAGATTTGTCTTTGATGCTTTGTCATTGCTGTGGAACGCTCAATAAATGGGTTGCAGAGGCTGAAGAAAAACACGCTTCACATTGCTTGAAATGTCATAGTGTGCTGCATCAACGTAAACCAAAGAGTTTAGACAGAACCCTCGCTTTGGTGATTGCTGCGAGTATTTTATATATCCCAGCCAATGTTCTTCCGATGACCGTAACGGATTCTCTGTTAGGGATGCAGCAAGATACGATCATGAGTGGTGTGATCTATTTTTGGCAGAATGGGGATTATCTGGTCTCTACTGTTATTTTTATGGCCAGTATTTTTATTCCCATGTTAAAACTTTTGATTCTGTGTTTTCTATTAATTGTTGTGAAACTGCAGTCTTCTGAGCGATTGCACTTTTCACCTGAGCATTGCTCAATGCTTTATCGAATTGTTGAGTTTATCGGTCGATGGTCGATGATTGATGTTTTTGTGGTGGCTTTATTGACAGCCCTTATTCAGATTCAGTCACTGGCAACTATTCTCGCTGGTCCGGGCGCAGTTGCTTTTGGTGCAGTTGTGGTTTTAACCATGTTTGCTTCACTTAGTTTTGATCCGCGTATTATTTGGGATAATTATGCTGCTGCCCAGAGTACGCGCAACAAAAATGGGCTTTCCCTGCAAGGCTCAGACGTGATTCAAGTGGATCATCCTCCTTTGAATCATGATTTATCTAATTCCAGCCAATAAAACAATGATGGGTGTGTATGTCTGAAAATAAAACGAACAACGAAAGCTCAGATCATCAGGATCCTAATGCTGTACAGAAAATGCATCAGGTTTTGCCTGAACCTGAGAAAAATAAAGGACGGTGGCGGCCATCGCTGATCTGGCTGATTCCATTTATCGCACTTCTGATTGGTCTGTCGTTGGCAGTCAAAGCGGTATTAGATACTGGACCGACCATTAATGTTTCCTTTAGAACTGCTGAAGGATTGGTTGCAGGCAAGACGACAGTTCGTTTTAAACAAGTGGATATCGGTCTGGTTCGTCAGATTGACCTTGCAGACGATCGTTCACATGTCATTGCAAAAATTGAACTGCGTAAGGATGCCAGTAATTTTGCTGCAAAAGACTCACGATTCTGGGTGGTTCGTCCTCGAATAGGTGCGAGTGGTGTTTCAGGAATTGATACTTTATTGTCGGGTGCTTATATTGAGGTTGATGGTGGCAGGGCAGAACAAAAGCAGAACGAATTTACTGGTCTGGAAGTACCGCCAGTCATCTCATCGGATGTACCAGGTAAAATCTTTTTTCTAAAAGCCAATAATTTAGGCTCACTGGATATTGGTTCTCCTATTTATTATCGTCAGATCAATGTGGGGCAAATCACAGCTTATCAGTTGGCTAAAGATGGTAAGAGTGTAGAGCTACAAACTTTTATTCAGGCACCCTATGATAAGTTCGTGACGACAGATGCACGTTTCTGGCAGGCTAGTGGTGTTGATGTAAGCTTAAGTGCATCAGGATTTAAGCTGGATACACAATCACTGGTGAGTATTATCGCTGGCGGAATTGCCTTTGGTTATCCTGAAAACTCAC
Source organism: Acinetobacter sp. NIPH 1852 (assembly GCF_022549455.1). Lineage (NCBI taxonomy): Bacteria > Pseudomonadati > Pseudomonadota > Gammaproteobacteria > Moraxellales > Moraxellaceae > Acinetobacter > Acinetobacter sp. NIPH 1852. The sequence goes on from NZ_JAKZGG010000003.1 coordinate 127,355, forward strand.
ATGGTGCCGCTGCTGCTGATCAAAGTCGTTTTAATTTATGGGATTCTCGTACTGAAGCATTGAAAGAGCCAGATGGAAAATCACATCGCATCATCATGTATTTTGATCAGTCTCTACGCGGTTTGTCGGCAGGAGCGCCAATTGACTTTATGGGTATTGAAATTGGAAATATACAGTCGATTAATGCTGAGTTTAATGCAAATTATACTCAGATCCGTATGCGGGCTGAGGGGGTGATTTATCCATCTCGTTTAGCGAATGGCAAAGAACTCGATCCTGACGGTGTAATTTTTAAACGTTTCATCGAAAGGGGCTGGCGTGCTCAGATGCGTACAGGAAATCTACTGACAGGGCAGAACTATATCGCCTTTGATTTATTCCCTAAAGCAAAACCAGCAAACTTAATCATCAGATCAAACGGTGTGATTGAGGTGCCAACAACACCAACGGAGTTGAAAGGTTTACAAGCACAAGTATCGCAAATTGCGGATAAATTGAATAAATTCCCATTAGTGGAAATTGGGCAGGATGTCCGTAAAACACTCGATAATATGAATTCAGCGATTAGCTCTACAGATAAATTAGTGAAGCAATTAGATGGTAAAGTTGCCCCGGGACTACAGGCGACATTGGATGATGTACGTCAAACCATGCGCTCTACTGAAACCATTCTATCGAGTGATGCGCCAATGCAACAGGATGTACGCCGTGCTTTACAGCAAATGACACGTGCTGCCGCTTCTTTACAGTTAATGGCAGACTATATTGAACAACACCCAGAATCACTCATTCGTGGGAAAACGCCTGAGGTTCAGAATGGTAAATAAAAAAAATAGCTCACATTTTTTGTCCTATTTTCCGCAGTTTAGTAGAGCAGGTTACGGCCTGCTACTGGCGGCTGTAGGTTTAGCAGGATGTTCCAGTTCTCCTACACCAAACTACTATGCCTTAACCCCAACAGTTAAACCGTTGGTAAGTTCAAAGGTACGGGTGATTGAAGTACTGCCTGTGGGATTGCCAGACCGTTTAAACAGGGCACCAATGGTCTTGCAGGACAGTAGTGGTAAATCTCATGTATTGGGCAATGAACGCTGGACTTCCACTTTAGGGGCTGAGCTACGGGATGGGTTATCTGCGGGCCTACAACAGAAATTGGGTGCTGTGGATCGTTATAGCAGTGGTATGACGGGTGGCAAAGTGTCCTATCGTATTGCAACGGATTTTTCTCGTTTTGATATTATCGAATACTCCAACACGCGTTCTTTAATCGGCGCGATAAATCGGGATATTGAGGTGGCTGTGGCTTGGATTATTAAACGTGATGATCCAGCAAGACCATTGAATCAACCAACAGGCGCACAGAATGTTGTTGTGCCTAACCGTCAGCTCAGTTGTCGAATGGCATTTACCAATTCTGTTCGTGCGGATGGCAATAAAATTGTTGATATTGTCAATGTTTCACGGCAGTCTCTGAGTCAGGTTGTCGAAGCAATTGCGGCCTCTGTCATTGCTACAGAAGCCAATACACCTGTCATGATGGAAAGCGTTACCTGTGCTTAAGTTTAAACTATCTATTTGGGGGTATCATTCATGGAAAAGCAGAGCCATTTTTCTACGATTGCCGTTACTTTTTTATAAGAAAAGTAAATATATATATCAGAAAACTTGATTATTTTTATTTTTGATGTATAGTTAACTTAACTAGAAAAAAGTTTTGTTTCGGTAAATCTTCTTTAAGTATCGCAGTTTTAGTAATAATCCTTCGTTTTTTCAGATTTTAAGTTTCATTATTTATTATTTTCAAAGTTAAACTCAATAAATTATTAAAAATTAATAGGATATATTATGTCAAACTCGAATGTTGTTAAAGGTACTGTAAAGTGGTTCAACGAAACTAAAGGCTTTGGTTTTATTCAACAAGAATCAGGTCCAGATGTTTTTGCTCATTTTAGCGAAATTTCTAGTTCTGGTTTTAAAACCTTACTTGAAGGTCAAATGGTTGAATTTAGCGTAGCTCAAGGTCAAAAAGGACCGAATGCTGTAAATATTATTGCTATCTAAGCAATAACAAGCATTGATAAAAAAGTACTATTTATTAGTACTTTTTTATAATTCAAAATTTAATTTCAAAGTTGTTTTTCTGATCTGAAAAACCTAAAATAATAGGCTGTAAATTGTTAAAAATAAATGATTTAATCGCAAAATCTCCTAATGGTACAGAAATTATAGTATCGTTAATTCCAGTCAATAAGATGCAAAATACACGTCAAGGTTTAAAAACAATTGAAGTGGGGAAAAAAGTTCTTCTTCAGTCTGGTGTTGAAGTTGATTTAAACCTAGATGGTCGTACTTTTTACACCTCATTGAATAAATTATTTAAGTTAAACTATAGAGTTGCTTAAACAGAGTTGTAGATTCTGAGTAATTAAATTAATTATTTATCTCTTATAATTTTATCAAGGTATATTAATGCTTAAACAAAGTATCGGTGTAATAGATCAATTTGGTGTTAAGCACTTTATTCAGGCTACAGTTAATAGTAATTTTGAAAATACTCAATCATTTTCAAATATAAAACATATTACAGTTGATGATGAAGATATTCGTCCTGGGTTTGAAATGTATTTTCAAAGTAACTTAAGTGGAAAGATTTTCGAAATTCTGTAAACAGCTCGAACCTTCATCAGGATTGTGTGGGGCGGAAAGAGTTGGTCCTAGCCACAATGTTAATCTACTAAAGCCCTAAAAATAATTCGACTTGTGGCTATTTCAAAACTAAAAATTTTTAGCATTTATCGGAATATCTTGGATACTTTCGGAAAATGAAATAGCATTAAATAAATGATATTTAATGCTATTAAATTATTTTTTAGGTCGTATTGGAAGAGCTTAGATTTTCATTTTATTTTCTTAAAAATAAAATCATTGATCTTATGATCAGATTCAATTCCACGACGTTCAAACTTGGTCACTGGACGCCATTCAGGGCGAGGATAGCTATTGCCTTTACCCGCTAGGTTTTCCAGATTTGGACGATTATCTAAAACATCAAGCATCCATTCTGCATACGGTTCCCAGTCAGTCGCGGCGTGGAAAGTACCACCGAGTACTAACTTTTGCTCAACCAGTTGCATACGCTCATGAATCACAAAACGACGTTTGAAATGGCGCTTTTTCTGCCAAGGATCGGGGAAGTAAAGTTGTACACAGTCGATGCTGTTGTCTGGCATTTCACGCAGTACTTGAATTGCATCAGCATCAAGCACAAATAGATTTTTAAGACCAGCCATGCCTGCTTCAAATACACATTGAGCAATACCAGGAATGTGTACTTCAATTCCGATAAAATTACGTTCAGGATTGGCTTTTGCCATAAGAACTAAAGAACGTCCCATACCGAACCCAATTTCTACGGTTAGTGGGCGTTCAGGATGTTCAAAATGCTGGCGTAAATCACCAACAGGATATTCCAAAATTAAATCACGATAATCTTCCAACGCAGTACGTTGTGAAGTGTTGAGCGGAGCTGAACGACGCATAAACGTCACAATTTCGCGGTGCTCAGACAAATTTTCGAGTTCCGTAATTTGCGTTTCTAACTGATCGTTTGACATGATTCTGGAGATATAAATATAGAAATGCCGTATTTTAAGTGTTCATGGGGGCAAGTCAAACCTTTAAATGATTTTATTTGGCGGATCTGTTGTTCGATGAGCTAAAACTTGTAAGAAATTCTTCATCGCACTGTCACAGAGATTGACTAGGCTAGTGGCGATTTGAACATTAAGTAAAAAAGTTATGAAGACATTTAAATTTCACTCTATCGCAATTTGTTTGGGCTTAATCGGGGCTTCGACGACATTTTCTATCGCACATGCACAATTGATGTTTAGCCAATATGTTGATGGCAGTAGTAATAAAAAAGGCTTGGAAATTTACAATCCAGATGCGACCAGTGCGAATCTCGCAGACTATGAAATACAGCAATTTAATAATGGTGCATTGACAAAAACGGTTGCTTTCCAATTACAGGGTAACTTGGCCAGTAAAGCGAAATTTTTAGTTGGGCGCACAGAGTTACAAACCGTGCTCGGGTCACAGGTCAATCAGGTGGCTTCACTGTCATTCAATGGTGATGATGCGATCGTGCTGCTACACAAAGGCAAAGTGGTTGATCGTTTTGGTCGGGTCGGAGAGCAACCTGAGAATGGTTGGGGGACGACAGTTCAAAGTAAAGGGAATAGTTTTACTCGAATCCAAAGTACAAACCCAGTGACAGAAATTGACCCGACGACGAGTTTTGATTTAGACAGTGCGTGGAAAGCATGGACTGATCGTAATGATTTCTCTAACTTATCAGGTTCAACGACCACACCACCTGTCAATGAGACTGTCAGTTGTTCTAGTTCAAATACGGCGATCGCTGATCTAAATACAGCCGCTCAAGATCAAAATTATACGGTACGTGGTGTAATTACGGCGGACTACCGCTATAGCAATGGTTTTTCAGGTTTCTATGTTCAGACACCTGATAGCAAGGCAAAAGCAAATGTGAGCAATGCGATCTTTGTTTATATTCCAGCAAGTAGTACCGTTAAAGGTGGTCAGGTTGGTGAGGAGGTTATTCTACGTGGCCGTTTAGCAGCCTATCAAAATCAACTTCAAATCGATCAGCTGCAACAAGATATTCAAGTTTGTAATACCAATATGCTGAGTCACATTCAGCCGAAATCAATTGATTTACCGTTTAGTAGTTTGACTGGAACTGCACATTCGCCACAGCAGTATCAAGGCATGTTGGTGAAGTTGCCACAAACATTAACGATCAGTGAAAATTATAATTATGGTCGATACGGTGAGTTATCCGTCAGTCTGGGACGGTTATTTATTCCAACAAACCTATATCCCTCAATGTCCACAGAAGCGAAAGCCTTAGCACAGAAGAACTTATTATCAAAAGTCATTTTGGATGATGGCTATAGCAATCAAAATAGAACGCCTTGGCTGCCACAGAACTTTAGCGCAACCAATACACTACGCGTTGGCGATCAACTGCAAAATGTAGAGGGAATTTTAGAATATCGTTTTAATGGCTGGCGTATTCAACCAATTCAGGGACGTAGTCTCCCAACCATCGTAAAGCCAACACCCGAACGACCAAGTGTGCTTGCCAAAGATGACAAATTGATCCGCGCAGCTGCATTTAATGTATTGAACTACGATAATGGTAAGAATGGCTTCCCGACTGAACGTGGCGCGACAACGCAAGTAGAATTTGAAAAACAGCATCGCAAGATTGTGAGTGCATTACGTGCAATCGATGCTGATGTTTATGGATTGATGGAAATCGCCAACAATGGTTATGCTGAGGATAGCGCTATCGCATATTTGACCCGTGCTTTAGGTGCTGATTGGAAATATGTGATCCCTGAAAATATAGATCGGTTAGGTACGGATGCGATTGCTGTTGCGATTATTTACAACAGTAAGCGAGTCAAACCTGTCAATAAACCAGTGGTGTTTGATTTGGGCGATAAAAACAGAACCACGATTGCACAGACCTTCCAGCCACTCTCAGGAAAACAGATGTTTACCGTGATTCCTAACCACCTTAAATCTAAAAGTTGCTCAGGTGCAAGCGCAAGCTCATTAGATGCTGATCAAAAAGATGGTCAAGGCTGCTGGAATCCAACACGTGTTAAAGCTGTAGAACAACTGATTCAATGGATGGCGAAAAACCCAACGCAAGTTGAAACACCGAACATGTTACTTTTGGGGGATTTAAACAGTTATGCCAAAGAAGATCCAATCTTGGCGCTAGAAAAAGCCAACTATAAAGTGCTACTCAATGACAAAAATATAGGGCAGGGTGAGCAGGCCTATAGTTATGTATTTGGCGTGTCGAGCAATGCTGATGGTTATGGTGGTGCAGGTAATTTAGATCATGCCGTTGCGGATGCGAGTTTATATAGCAAAGTAAAAAAAGCCTTTGCTTGGCATATAAATGCAGACGAGCCAACGGTATTGGATTACAACGAAGAATATAAAACGGATGAGCAAAAAGCATTATTCTTTGCAGAAGATCCTTATCGTTCTTCTGATCACGATCCTGTGATTGTTGATTTAGATTTGCAGGATGATGAAGTCAAAGCATCTACTGACAAAAGCTCATCGGGTAGCTTTGGCTGGTTATCGATACTTGGACTATTAGGTCTCGCTGGTTATTCAACACGTTCAAGAAAAGCAAAACTTTAATCTAACCGAGAAAAAGAGCAGAAATTTAGCTGCTCTTTTTCTGGAAGAAATCTATTTGCACAGGGCGTATACGATCCCTATAAAAATTTGACATAAGAGCACTTGCAAAATAATGAAATTTCACTAATAGTCAAATTATTCGGTATTTTTACTTTTACTGACAAATTTGTAAAAACAGATTTTGCAAATTTTGATAAAGCGTTTTAGAACAGAAGAGTTAGATAACAAGGATCAAATATGAAGTTGTATTATTCACCTGGTGCTTGCTCATTGGCAGCACATATTATTTTAAATGAAATTAATGTAGATTTTGATTTAGAACGCGTTGATTTAAAAACCCATAAGACTGAAAAAGGTGCAGATTATTACGAGATCAATCCGAAAGGTTATGTTCCAGCCTTAGAAATTAATCCAGGTTTAATCTTGACCGAGAATGTTGCGATTTTACCATTCTTGGCTCAGTATGATCCTAAACAAGATTTAATTCCGCCATCGGGTATGGGACGTGCCAAAGTCCTAGAGTGGTTAGGCTATTTGAATTCTGAACTGCATGATGCTTATGCTGTTTTTTTCGGTGGTAAATTAACGGAAGATGAAAAGTCCAAAGCTTATGCTGAAGTGAATCGTTTACTTAAATTTATCGATCACTATTTAGCTCATTCTGAATACGACTATTTAGTGGATGATAATTTTGGCCCAGCAGATGCATATTTGTTTGTGCTGACCAACTGGTCAAATCATATCGAACATGACTTAAGTCCTTATATCAACATTATCGCTTTACGCAATAAAGTTGCCGAACGCCAGTCAGTTCAAATTGCGATGCGTGATGAAGGGCTACTAGGTTAGTTTTGAGCGTTTATTTCGTCCTGAAATATATGACTACTTTTTAGGACGAAACACCATAGCAATAAAAAAGCCCAATTAAACGATTGGGCTTTTTTACGAATCTTTGCTGCACTTTTTCATGGGTTGATATAGAAGTAGACAGCAATAAAAATGAGTAATATCGTAGCTGAAATTAAATAAGTATTAATTGTATGAAAACTCTTTATAAACTTTAGCATAACGGCACCCACCTTCAAAAAAAACAAAATGTAAAAATATATATTATTTATATTCTATTGTTTATTTGAGACTTTTTTCAAATTATCTTGTAGATTGTTGATGAGTTTAATGTTTATGTTTTGTACGGTTTACATTGTAGATGTACTGTTTTTCGGGTTTTACTTAATGGCTCTAATTTTGCTTATTCACTTAATCGTTTGATCTTTCACAGGTTAAGCCTACATGACTTAGACCTGTGATTTTTTGACCACATTTCATCTTTAAAGACGAATATTCTCTATGAAATTTTGTATAATTTTATGAGCTTGTTGTTCTGATTGTGCTGCATAGCATAAGTTATCTTGACGGAGTTGAGGAATGGAGAGGCCAGCGTGACGTATTTCACAGGTATGACCAATGAGCCATTTTTCAAAACTCTGCTCTGCAATTTCTAAGTGAAATTGTAAGGCTAAGATATTATTCCCAATCGAAAAAGCCTGATTCGGATAAATGTCAGAACTTGCAAGTAAAGTGGCGTTCTCAGGCAAATCAAAAGTATCACCATGCCAATGTAGGACGTGAGTATCTTTCAGTGGCGATAGAATATTAAGCTCAGCAGCTTTTATTTCGAGTAGACCCCAACCAATTTCTTTTTGATGCCCTGCATAAACTTTGGCACCTAGTGCATGAGCAATCAACTGAGCACCAAGGCAAATACCAATCGTGGGTTTATTTGCAGCCAAACGTTGTTTAAGTCCTGCAATTTCATCGACTAGAAATGGATAATCTTCGGTTTCGTAGACACCAATAGGACCACCTAAAACGATAGTGAGTCCTTCATAATTTAATGCGGGGCTAAGATCATCTACACCCGCCTCAAAATAGCGAACTCGGAAACCAAGTTGGTAAAAGGTATCTTCCAATGAGCCTAAATCTTCAAAGGCAAGATGTTGGATGGCATAAATAGTTTTAGGTAAGGATTCAGTATTTATCATCGAGTTTTATCTAGTCATGATTAACATCAATGCAAGTATAAACATTCTATACTCAAAGAAAAGTGTGTGAGAAATAAAGTATCTATCGCATTTTTGAATATCGATGCTGCGCTAATCATTGCTTGAGTCACGGAAAAAGAGTTGCTTTTTTTGATGCTGTTCTACAACTGGAATTTGATGTTCATCTTTTAATGTAACACCAGAGCGTTGTATCTGCTTTGACATTTTCATCAGCGCGAACAAGCGTTGTGCAGCGATCTCAATACTTAAGCCTGCTGTACGCACATTAGAAATACAATTGCGTTCCGAATCGATGCAGCCGACATGGGCTTGCCAAGTATAATAAATGCCCATGCTGTCGGGGGAGCTTAGGCCAGGGCGCTCGCCAATCAGCATAATAAGCATCGATGCGTTAAAAATTTGTGCTACTTCATCGCCTAGCGCAACACGACTGTCTGTTGCAATTGAAATGGGGGCAAGTGTCCAATTCGCTTGTTTCATATAGGTGTGTAATTGATGAACAAAAGGAATGGCATTTTCTTCAATCGCACGTGCAGACAAACCATCACCAATGACGATACAAACATCAAAGCTTGAGTTGAGTTGAATGTTTTTTAATTTTTGACGAGACGTTTCACTGAGTTGACGACCTAAGTCAGGTCGTTTAAGGAATATTTCTTTGTTGTTTGCACAGCTTTCAACATGTGTGGTTTCAAAACCAAGCTGTTTTAATTGACCTGAAATGTGATCAATATTGAGTGATTGATAAACAGCATCTTTGGCTTGCGCATGAGAGAGTTGAAATTCAAGCAGTGCTTTGGTTGGAACGCTACAACCTGTTCGCCCAAGTGCGATTCTCGCATCAGTAAATTGCTTGAGCTTTTGCCATATATCAAGATGGGGTTGAGCTGGAAAAGTTTGATCTTTGTTCAGTTTCATCCAAAGCTCCTAGTGCATGAGTAGTTTTGCAAATTGTTCAGGCATATGTTCTGCCCACTGAATGTGATGCTGTTGTTGCCGTAAAATGCCTTGTTGTTCTAGCCAGATAGAAAACTCAGGTGCAGGTTTCAAACCCAACAGTTGCCTTAAATACAGAGCATCATGAAAAGAAGTGGTTTGATAATTCAACATGATGTCATCTGATCCCGGAATCCCCATAATAAAATTGATACCGGCTGTTCCAAATAGGGTGAGTAAATTATCCATATCATTTTGATCGGCATCAGCATGATTGGTATAACAAATATCGCATCCCATCGGTAAGCCAAGTAGCTTGCCACAAAAATGATCTTCTAACCCTGCGCGAATGATTTGTTTTCCATCGTAAAGATATTCAGGTCCGATGAAACCAACGACGGTATTGACCAGTAACGGGTTGAATTTTCGTGCAACCGCATAAGCCCGAGTTTCAAGCGTTTGTTGATCAACGCCATGGTGGGCATTACTGGATAAGGCACTGCCTTGCCCAGTTTCAAAATACATGACATTTTGGCCTACTGTGCCTCGCTTTAAAGCGAGGGTGGCTTCATGACCTTCTTGTAACAGCGCCAAAGAAATACCAAATCCTGTATTTGCTGCTTGTGTTCCAGCGATCGACTGAAACATGAGATCAATCGGAATATTCTGTTCCGCGAGTTGGATGGCAGAACTGATATGCGTAAGCACGCAAGACTGAGTCGGAATTTGATATTCTTGAATGACATGATCAAGTAGCTTTAACAGCTCAGCCAAATTGTGCAAATTGTCGGTTGCTGGGTTGATCCCAATCACTGCATCACCATTTGCATACATCAGTCCATCTAAAATACTGGCAGATATTCCTAAAATATCATCTGTTGGATGATTGGGTTGCAAGCGTGTTGAGAGATGTCCTTTCAAACCAATGGTATTGCGAAATTGAGTCACCACCTCACATTTGCTCGCGACTAAAATCAGATCTTGATTCCGCATAATTTTACTTACTGCGGCAACCATTTCTGGGGTTAGACCTTTGGCGACAAAACGTAGTTTTTCCGTGTTGGCATCATCACTCAATAACCAGTTACGCAAATCACCTACGGTAAAATGAGCAATAGGCGCAAAGGCATTTTTATCATGTTCATCAACGATCAGTCGGGTGATTTCATCGAGATCATAGTCGATCAAGACTTCATTTAAAAAGTTTTTGAGGGGAATGTCTGCCAAAGTCATTTGAGCAGCCACACGCTCAGTGGCATCGTGAGCAGCGACACCTGCAAGCTCATCACCTGATCTCAAGGGTGTCGCTTTAGCCATGACACTTTTGAGATCTGCAAAAACGTATTGTTGATTGGCGATGATATTTTTATAACGCATCGGATATCCCCAATTATTGTAATTCTTGTTGTGAACTTTGCACCTTGGCAAACTCTTCTTCAGGCGTTCCTGAGACCAAGTGATGTCGGCTATATAGCATGAAGTATGCAATAAATAGGGCATAAATACCCGCCGCGATTAACCAAACTTTAGGATTGACTAAAAACCCTGCCAGTACCGCAAGCAATGCAAAAGCCAATGCAATACTTGAGGTTAGAATACCACCGGGGGTTTTATACGGGCGTTGCAAATTTGCTTTGCTTCGACGCAACTTGATATGTGCTGCCATCATCAATACATACGAAATGGTTGCACCAAACACAGCAATCAGAATCAGCATGTCACCCTCTTTGCTAAGTGAGAGTAGAAAACCGATAACGCCCGGCACAATGATTGCCAAATATGGAGCTTTATTTTTATTGGTGAGTGATAAGATCCTTGGTAAATAGCCTGCACGAGACAGCGCAAACATTTGACGCGAATAGGCATAGATAATTGAAAAGAAACTGGCAATCAAACCTGCTAAGCCGACGAAATTGACAAAACTGGTAACCCAGCTATTTTGTCCATAGATAATCGCCAAACCTTCTACCAATGGTGCCGCTGCATTTTGCATGGTGCTTGCACCCACTGCACCCGCACTTAAAAAAAGTACCAGCAATGCGAAACAAGTCAAAATCAACATTGACCCAATCAAGCCACGAGGTAGTGACTTTGCAGGATTTTTAGCTTCCTCTGCTGCAAGTGGCACACCTTCAACAGCGAGAAAAAACCAAATCGCAAAAGGCACGGCAGCCCAAATCCCCATATAACCTTGTGGAAGAAATAAGCTTGCACCTGTTTGAGTACCTGCTGCGATATCAAATAAATTTTGCAATTGAAAATGGGGCAGCATCGCAATGATAAAAACCAATAGCGCCATGACAGCAATCAGAGTAATCGCAAACATGAGTTTGAGTGCTTCACCTGCACCTATTAAATGAATCGCCATAAAAAGCAAATAACAGGCGAGATAAACTTGCCAGCCATTCATGCCAAATAAGGATTCACAATAACTACCAATAAAAACAGCAATGGCTGCTGGTGCGATTGCGTATTCGATTAGAATCGCCGTACCCGTTAGATATCCACCTAGTGGGCCAAAAGCGACACGCGCAAAACTATATCCTCCTCCTGCCGTAGGAAGCATGGTCGCCATTTCTGACATAGACAGACATAAGCAGAGGTACATGATCGCGACCAATATCGTTGCGACAAACATGCCACCCCATCCACCTTGGGCGATTCCATAATTCCAGCCAGCAAAGTCTCCTGAAATGACATAAGCAACACCTAACCCGATCAAAAGTAGCCAGCCAACGGAACCTTGTTTGAGTTGCCTTTGAGCAAAATATTCGGTGGATGCAACATCAGGGGATGGGGTTGTTATAGCGGTAGATTCTGATTGGCTCATGCAAAACTCCAATGAGTTGGTTTGAATGAATCAATGCAAAAGCAATGCCGAAATGTGTTTGGTTTTAATTTTCTGCCTTAGTTTTATTCCAAACGGTAAAATACTCGGGTATTACATGTCTAAAAATGAAATAGCCATAAAAATGGAAAAGCAAGCAGATTACACTGCTTGCTTTTTGTCTAAGAGAAATCAGAATGGATCATTATCTTAATTTGATATGTTCCATTTTGGTGCGAGATATTAGAAGAAGCCCATTGGTTTGGTTGAATAACTCACCAACAGATTTTTGGTTTGTTGGTAATGATCGAGCATCATGCAATGATTTTCTCGACCTATACCTGATTTTTTATATCCACCGAAAGCGGCATGTGCAGGATAAATATGGTAACAATTGGTCCAAACACGGCCTGACTCTATCGCACGTCCAGCACGATAAGAGGTGTGTGCTGAACGTGACCATACACCAGCACCTAAACCATACATGGTGTCATTCGCAATTTTGATTGCGTCATCGAAATCTTTAAAGGTGGTCACGGAGAGAACAGGGCCAAAAATTTCTTCTTGGAAAATCTGCATACTGTTATGACCTTTAAATATGGTCGGTTCAATATAAAAACCGTTGCCCACTTCTTTCCGATCACCGCCACCCACTAAAATCTCGGCACCTTCTTGTCGCCCAGTATCGATACAGCGAAGAATTTTTTCTTGCTGTTCCTGTGAGGCTTGAGCGCCAATCATGGTTTCGGTATCAAGCGGATGACCTGTTTTAATACGTTTGACTCGCTCAATAGCTTTTTCGAGGAACTGATCTGCGATACTTTCTTGTACCAGTGCACGAGACGGACATGTACAGACTTCACCTTGGTTTAAGGCAAACATAGCAAAACCTTCAAGCGTTTTCTCTAAAAAGTCATCGTCTTTATCCATTACGTCTTCAAAGAACAGGTTCGGTGATTTACCTCCAAGCTCTAAAGTAACTGGGATGATATTTTCAGTTGCATATTGCATCACCAACTGACCGACTTGGGTCGAACCTGTAAATGCAATTTTGGCGATACGAGGACTGGTTGCCAATGGACGACCTACTTCAGCACCATAACCATTGACGATATTGAGCACACCTGCAGGTAAAATATCTTGAATAAGCTCAGCCACCAACAAAATACCCACTGGCGTTTGTTCAGCGGGCTTGAGCACCACACAGTTACCCGCAGCTAAAGCAGGCGCAAGTTTCCAAGCTGCCATTAAGATTGGGAAGTTCCAAGGAATAATTTGTCCAACAACACCGAGTGGTTCATGGAAATGATAGGCAATGGTATCTTCATCGATTTCAGAAATACCGCCTTCTTGAGCACGGATACAGCCAGCGAAATAGCGGAAATGGTCTATGGCTAATGGAATGTCGGCAGCAAGTGTTTCGCGAACAGGTTTGCCATTGTCCCAAGTTTCTGCAACAGCAAGCATTTCTAAGTGAGCTTCTAAACGATCTGCTATTTTAAGAAGTAGGTTAGAGCGTGTGGTTGGAGATGATTTGTTCCATTCGATTTTGGCTTTATGAGCTGCATCTAAGGCCAATTCTACATCCTCCGCCGATGAGCGAGGTATACGGGTAAAAGCTTGACCATTAACAGGAGAAATATTGTCAAAATATTGACCTTTTACAGGTGCAACCCATTGACCGCCAATAAAATTTTCATATTGAGATTTGAATTGAATTTTTGAACCAGATTGGTTCGGATCGATATAACGCATATATGTATTCCTTTGCATTTTAGGACTAAAGACTAACAAGAACCCTGTCAGTAGGTACTTTCGTACTCTGTGTATTTAGTATATAAATAAGAAGGTTGGAGAAAGGTTGGAATACCAATGTGGATATATAAGGAACTTACAAATGTTCACAAAAAAGGATTTAGTGCAGCAAAGGGCATTGATTGATCAATTGCGCGCGCAAAATAGTCTCTCTCCTCAAAACGCTGCCAAACTCGGTCAAAGTATAGCCAGCTCATGGGAGCGTTCTGTATCGGCAGATATTCCGAAAGAACGTGTGGCAGCACCATTATTACTCGAGAAAAAATCAACCTCAAAAAACAGCTTAGATTTAGCATTACAACGTTGTGCTGATGATTTACGTCATATTGCAGAACAATCTTCTATGGTGATCGCTGTGGGAGATATTGGCAGTACCATTATTTGGACTGCGCCAAGCGTTCAAATGCAAAGTGCCGCTGAACAGGTTCATTTTGTGAAGGGTGGACAATGGCGTGAAGAATTAGTTGGTACCAATGCTTTGGCACTGTCACTCAAAACACAGCAATCAAGCTGTGTTTTTTCTAATGAGCACTATATGGAATCGGTGCATGATTGGGTGTGTTATGCCGCACCCATTATTGACCCATATTCAAAACAAACACTAGGTGTGGTTGATTTATCTACCACATGGAAGAATCATAATACGTTTGGGATTTTAGCGGCTGAACGCTGTGCATCTATTATCCAGTCCGCTTTACTTGAGCAACAACGCCAGCATTTATATATTCGTGCGTTTGCAACACCACAAGTCAAATTCAATGGTAAAAGTCTGTTATTAACGCCTCGCCAAATTGAAATCTTGGCGATTTTGGCCCTCTGTCCTCATGGATTGACGCTTGAACATTTATATCAGGCGCTTTATGGCGAACGTAAGGTGAGTATGGGAACGTTGAAGGCAGAAATGTCGCAACTAAGAGATGTTTTGGGTGGTTTGTTAGGCTCACGACCATATCGTTTGTTAGTTCATATTGAGGCTGACTTTTTGCAAGTGGAGCAAGCCTTGGATGCTGGATATCTCAGTTCAGCGTTACAATTGTATAGTGGGGTGTTTTTAGCGAAAACAGAAAGTCCATTTCTTTGTGCTTGGCGTGATTGCCTCGAATCTCGGTTGAGTGATGCAATTTTTAAGACGCAAGAAACAGATCTGTTGCTTAAACATTTGGCGCATTTTCCAGAAGCAATTGATGCGGTAGAACGTTTAATGGAGTTATTACCCATTGAACATCCAGCGCACCAATTACTTGCTAAATATGATGAACAACTAAAAAGAAGTTAGTTGATTTTCTGCTCTAGCCATTGAAAGAGTTCTTGATAAACTTGTTTACGCACGGGGAGAGCGGAAAGGACTAAATCATGTAAGCCATTGTGAATTGAGACAATAGAAATATCTCCTTTCATTTTCTTCGCATATTTTTTAATGTGTTTAACATCTAAAATGACATCACTTTGAGTTGCATCTACGCCCCATTTTTTCGGGTTCTTGGTTTGATGCGAATGCATGATTAATGCTGGAATATTCAGTTTTACGCCACGATGAATCTCTTTTTGTGCGGTATGAATTGCATGTACAAAACTGAGCTGTACTGTTGGTGCGCTGGTCGGTTTCCAGTCTAAATTGAAATCCCATTCACCTTTGAGATCTTTATGTAAACTCGTGGTATACCAACGATTGAGCTGGCTTGGAAATTTTACTTTGGGTAGTTTTTTTCCGATACGACTAAGCATCGGGATACCAAATTTTCTTTCTACCAGACTTAAATTAAAATCATAAAAAGGACTATTTGCCCATAGACCTTTAATCAAAGGATGGTCGGGGTGATGTGCAGCATAAAGTGTCGCGGTTAAGCCACCTGTTGAATGTCCAGCGAGTAAAACTTTGTCATGTTTTTCTTGGGAAATAATATCTAAGGCTTGGTGAATCTCAGCATCATATTCATGCAGATCTAATACATTATAAAAAATTTGATGCGCTAATTTAGAACGCCCGTATTTTCTTAGATCTAATGCATAAAAGTCATAACCCTGTGCATTAAACTGTGCTGCCATTTCCGTCTGAAAGAAATAATCTAAGAATCCGTGAATGTAGAGCACTGCTTTGGTGGTTGGTTGTTTTGATTTTTTACGGATCAGCGTGGCGACGACTTTGCCTTCATAATCATCAGGATAACTTAGGACTTTTTGTTCATAGTCATCTCCTAAAAGATCAGGAGTGTAAAGGTTTGAAGAAAGCTGGGTTGTATTCATTTTTATTGAGACTTTGTATTAAGACATGCTGAGTATCCTTTAATGAATTTGGCGAATTGTCAATCGATTTTGTTTTGTTGAAGCTAAACGTGAATAAAAAAAAGGGGGATGCTAGGAAGTACATTCCCCCAAAGAGTAAGTCAATGGTCGGAGAGGTTTGACTTACCATAACGTGGTTTTGTGACTCGAGTTTGGTTGGGGTTATAGCGCTGCTTTAAAGATTTCCACGACTTGAGCATGGGTCGCTTTACGCGGATTCGTTAACATGCAGGCATCTTTTTGCGCATTTTCAGCCATGATCGGTAGATCTTCAGGTTTAACGCCAAGTTCAGTTAAACCAGAGGGGATACCAATAGAACTTGAAAGCTCTTGAATAGCATCAATTGCGGCATAGGCTGCTTCAGCAACAGTTAAACCTTGAATATTGACACCCATTAATTCTGCAATCTTGGCATAACGATCTTGGCAGGCAATCAGATTAAATTGGCTTACATGTGGTAATAAAATTGCATTACATACGCCATGCGGTAGGTTATAGAAACCACCTAACTGGTGCGCCATAGCGTGAACATAGCCTAAGGATGCATTGTTAAATGCCATGCCTGCAAGATATTGGGCATAGCTCATCGCATCACGTGCTTCAATATTTTCGCCGTTAGCAACGGCTGGTTGTAGCCATTGGCTAATCATGCTGATGGCTTTCTCTGCACAGGCATCGGTAATCGGATTGGCTGCTGTGGATACGTAGGCTTCGATCGCATGGGTCAAAGCATCCATTCCCGTTGCTGCCGTTAAACCCGCAGGTTTTGCCACCATAAGTTTAGGGTCATCAATGGCAATCAGCGGTGTACAACGCCAGTCGACAATCGCCATCTTCACGTGGGTGTCTGTGTTGGTGATGATGCAGAACCGTGTCATTTCTGATGCTGTTCCAGCAGTTGTATTGATTGCAATTAAAGGGGTCATCGGTACTTTACTTTTGTCGATACCTTCGTAATCGCGGATATGTCCGCCACCTGCGGTGACCAAACCAACCCCTTTTGCGCAGTCATGCGATGAACCACCACCCAATGACACAATAAAATCACATTGGTTGTTTACATAGGCCGCTACGCCATTATGAACATTGATATCTGTTGGGTTCGGTTCTGCGCCAGCAAAAATGTGGCTTTCTATACCAGCCTCGGTGAGATACTGTGCAATAGTATCTGCGACACCAAATTTGAATAAACCTTCATCGGTTACAATTAACGCTTTCTTGGCATCTAAATCTCGTGCTTTGCTTCCAATTTCTTTGGCGCAACCTGGTCCAAAGAGTGATACGCAAGGAATATAAAAACCGTTTGTTTGATCTGCAATATTTTTAAAAGCCATGGAGTGAATCCTTCTTCCATAAGTCCATTGTTTGTTATAGATGGTGCGTTGCACCATGAACCCAGTATTGTGATTGCATTAAATATTTGCTACCTACCAAAGACCTACCAAATAATATTCCCGATTTATCTGCATGGATTGAGTGATGTTTTCTATAAAATTTGGCTTCGCCGTTTCACTTTTTATTGAAACTCGTTAAGCTATGTGCTGCGAGAAGGTAGGTAATTATGAAACAAGAGACTGCACTGAAACTTTTAAAAGCAGGTGAAAATGTATTTTTAACTGGTTCGGCGGGTGCAGGTAAAACCTATACATTGAATCAATACATTCATTATCTGAAAGCACGTAAAGTCCCTGTTGCAATCACTGCTTCAACGGGTATTGCTGCAACACATATGAACGGTATGACCATTCATACTTGGGCTGGAATTGGTATTAAAGATCGTTTGAGTGATGATGACCTCAAACGAATGAAAGAACGAAAATATCTAAAAGAACATTTAGAAAATGCCCAAGTGCTGATTATTGATGAAATTTCAATGTTGCATGCCAAACAACTTAATTTAGTCAATCAAGTTCTAAAATACTTTAAAGAAAGTGATGAAGCCTTTGGCGGCATACAAGTGATTGTAGCGGGTGACTTCTTTCAGTTGCCTCCAGTCGGACGTAATGGTGAAGCAAATCGAGATAAATTTTGCTTTATGTCGGATGCGTGGGTAGAGGCAAAGTTTCGAGTATGCTATTTAACCGAACAACATCGTCAGGACGATGAAATTCTGAATCAGATTTTGAATGCCATTCGCGCACAAAATATTCAGCCAGATCATATTACGGCTTTACAACAATCACGCCAGCAGAATATTGGCGACACTTTCACCCGTTTATATACGCACAATATGGATGTTGATAATATCAACTATCAGCATTTAAATGGTATCGAGAACGAAAGTCACCAATTCAATGCAGTTATCGATGGTAATGAAAAACTGATTGAAACCTTAAAATCTTCTGTACGTGCACCTGAAGAACTCACCTTGAAAAAACACGCCAAAGTCATGTTTGTAAAAAACAACTTTGATATGGGATATATCAATGGCAGTTTAGGTGAAGTGATTGGTTTTGAAGATGACGATAAACAAGGCTTGTTGCCTAAAGTTAAACTCACCGATGGCACGACTTTGTTGGTTGAACCTGAAACTTGGTCGATTGAAAATGAGGCGGGTAAAGCCATTGCCAGTTTTCAGCAAATCCCTTTGCGTTTAGCTTGGGCGATTACCATTCATAAAAGTCAAGGGATGACCCTAGAAGCGGCAGAAATTAACCTCACCAATACCTTTGAAAAAGGTCAGGGCTATGTTGCATTATCTCGATTAAAATCGCTCACGGGTCTTCGGTTACTGGGTTTTAATGAGCAGGCTTTAGCACTGGATAGTTTGGCAATCAAAGCAGACCGCCGTTTTCAGGAATTGTCTGATGAAGCAGAAACAAACTTTGCAAATGAGGATCTGACTACTCAGCACAATGCATTTATTCGGCATTGCGGCGGTACATTAAACGCGACCGAAATCAATCGCAATGAAAAGAAACTTTCAAAAGGCAGTAAACAGAGTTATGCCGCAGCCACTTTAGATGAAACACGTGCTTTATTTGAAGAAGGCTATGAGATTGAAGATATTGCACATGAACGTGGTTTAACACCTGCCACGATTATCAATCATTTGGCGCGATTACATAAAGAGCAGAGCTTAGATATTTCTGTGGCTAGTCCAGGGGAAGAAGTGATTGAAGAAGTGCGTAAGATTTATAAACGTTTGCATAAAAGAAAGAATCCAGAGCATTTTACCGATGATGGTTCTATCAAACTACGCCCAATCGTGGAAGCAACGAGCCCTAGAATGGCGTATGATCAAGTGCGTTTGGCGTTGTTGTTTGTAGAGTAGGATCGGAAAAATGCCACATATCATTGCAAATTATTCAGCAAATTTAACAAGTTTAGATCAGCAAAAATTACTTAAACAAGTCAATGCTACTTTGTTTGAGACAGCATTATTTAGTGCAAATGATATCAAGTCTCGTATTTTCAAAGACGAGGTTTTCTTGATTGGTTTGGGTGAAACTCAAGAAGCCTACATCCATTTAAAGCTTTATTTGTTAAGTGGTCGAACTGAACAACAGAAGAAAACTTTAGGTGATACGCTGCTGGCGATTCTTGAACAAAAAACTTATATGAAAGCTGAGATTGGATATCCGATTCAGCTTTGCGTTGAGGTGATTGATATGCCAAGAGAACATTATTTCAAGGCAACAGCTTAGTTTTGAAGATTCTAGGCTTCATTATGCAACAGCGATGATCGCTTCCATTTGCAGTAGCAACAAGCCTTGAAGAATGATTTTTTAAATATAAAATCAATCAATATCAATGATCTGCTTAATAAACTCGCCGTTTGAGTTCAGGATTTCTTTATACATATAAGCAATATGCGTATCACTGAAATTGACCTCTCTAAAACTATTCTCAGTGAGTTGCAGCAGTTGAATATTTGGCATTAGCATGATGATTGGTGAATGTGTTGCAATGATAAATTGCGCACCTGCTAGACTTAGTTGCATCACTTTTTCAATAAAATTGATTTGATTACTAACCGAAAGGGCGGCTTCGGGTTCATCTAAGATATATAAACCCTCTGCTCGAAAACGATGATCAATCAGCGCTTTCATTGCTTCGCCATGAGACATCATGTGTAAATCTTTACCACCATAAGCATTTCGTATCGGTGGGCTAAAACTGGCTGCTGCATCGAGTTGGCGCATTTCCGTGAGAAAGTTATAGTACGTTTCCGATCGATAGAAAAAGATATCTTTTATCCTGCGTGCAGATTTATGGATACGCAGGTGGGGGCTATAATCAAAATGTGTATCTTCAGTTTTATAATTAAAATTGATACTTCCACCTTCTGCTGCACAACCAAATTTTAGCGCTAACGCCTCCAAAATCGTTGATTTTCCACTTCCATTTTCACCCGTGATGACCGTGATATTTTTCTTAAATTCTATTGGATAAAGATGTAAAAACGGAAAGTCATCTGGAATGGTATTGAGAAGTTCAACTCGAGTGAGAAATGGTTTCATAATTCAAAAATATTAATGTTGAATAATCAAATGAATCATCATAGATAAAATTCCTCTATCCGAGTGATATCAATCTGTAAATGTCTACATGTATTACACGGATTCAAGACATTGGATACTATGGTATTGGCGTATTAAGTTTTCATCTAACATGTGGACATAATCCAAAAACATCACATTAAAACTCCCCACGTTTTGTGCTTGATCATAGGCCAGCCTGCCAGCAATAGAGAAATGAATGTGTGAAGCAAGTGCTGCAATAGTTGGCGAACTTACAGCACTGTAAGCTGCCGTTAATGCACCTAAAGCACAGCCAGTTGCGGTAATCTTCGGCTGTAAATGGCAACCACCATTCACCTGAATCACCATGTCGAGTTCCTTAGAAATAATATAGTCGGATTCACCTGAGATCGCGATACATTCAGTATGTTGGAGCAAACTTTGTGCTTGAGCATACACATCTTGGCTATTGAGCGTGCTGTCTACACCTTTAGATTGGGTTAAATTACCTGCGAGTGCACTCATTTCTGAGGCATTACCGCGAATAATAGTCGGTTGAAACTGGAGAAGTTGATCCACAGTTTCACTGCGCCATTTTAAAATCTCACCATAACCGACAGGATCAAGCACCCAAGGGACTTGGTGTTGCTGGGCTGTTTTAGCTGAAATCAGCATTGCTTGGGTTTGTTCTGTGGTGGGTGTGCCGACATTAATATTTAACGCTGAACTGATTTGGGTAAAACTTTCAGCTTCAAAGGGATTGTCAATCATGGCTGGTGATGCACCCGCAGCCAACAGCACATTTGCTACATAATTGTTGGCTACGCTATTTGTAATACATTGAACCAATGGAGATTGTTGCTGTAAAGCGTGCCAAGCTTGAATGACTTGATCAATGAGTTGTTGTTTTTGTGACATAGTAAATCCTGATTTTTTAACGTGTAAAATAATGATCTTGATGTTTACACTGACGACAGATGAGGGATACATACTCTTCAGCATCGTAATCCACAATCAGATCATTTGAACCACAATACATGCAACGCTTTACCGAATAGAAATTTAAACGAGGTTCTATTTTTCGCCAAGACTTCCAAACGGGTTGAAAAAAGACACTTTCATCATAACCCAAGAATTTAAATAATAAAATTTCACTCATTTTACTCAATGGAATGTTATGTGGTCTTGGTAATGTTGAGGTTTCCCAGTGCTCGGTTAAAGCACGTTCTCGATACTGCTCTAAGGTTTTTTTTAATAAATTGGTGTTAATAAATTTATCATTACGAGCTTGTAACACTTTTTGCTTATAAAGGTATTCGAGCGCAGTTTGAATCAGATAATAAATCTGCCCCACAGCGAGTCCTTCCATCAAACGAAAACAGAAGCTTTGGAAAGGACGATTGCCGGCAATCTGAATTCCCCACGTTCGGCAATAGAACTGCATGAACTGAATGATCTCCTGATATAGCACCGTATAGAGTGCATCTTTCACCTCATCCGTACTTTTAAAGGGGATGCCTGAGCTCAGATTTTCATAAAACCAATAACGTAATTGTTGTGCCACACTAAACAGGCTTGGGTCTGAATAACCATCTAAACGAAGATTTAAGTAAAAGTGTTCTGTTTCTATATCTGAATCTTGGGGTCTTAAAACACCGAGTTTGAGTAACTCTTGAACGATTTGATGTTGAAATAAGTAATTAGGCGTAAAGTGTTGATATTTAATCTTCTTCCAATAGATGAGTTCATCATGCTGAACATCTTCACGGGCATAATTATCCAATAAGCTCAACAAGAACAATTTTTGTAAAAAACTAAGCTGATTGAGGCCATAAATAACGTCATCTTTTATTTTGTATTTACGCTTTTCTTGTAGCAGGGTCTGTTGCGTTTGTTTTTTACGCTGAGCTGTGCACTGGGCACAGTGACAATTTAATTTACTATCGCTGCTAAAAACCCGATGTTGACAATGACTACACTCATGAAATTGAAATTCTTGGGTGTATTGTTCTGCCTCTATCCAAAACATAGATGCTTGACATAAAGGGCAATGGCTACTTTCATCTAACTGTTTTTGTAGAATCTGTAACTCCATTGATACTCAACTTGCAATTTGTAAAAACAAGATTATACATTGCTGACAGCAGAAGTGATGCAAAGATTATATTGCGATATAAGTGTTGGCACATTGCAGTTAGCATTAAATAGTAGAATGTAAACCTATGGTTGTTTGTCTATAAATGTGTGAATTAATTACTGTTTCTCTTGGATTTAAGCCGTTAAATATCTTTATATTTGGTTGACTGAATCTAAGCATTGGCATGAAAATATAGAACAGATGGATCTGTGCCGCATAATGGAGCAATGTATGCAAAAAAAATTACTCATGAATGGAATCATGGGGATCTCTTTGATGTTATTTAGCGCAATAGGTCATGCTGCAACGCCAGAAGGTTTCTGGAAAAGTATTGATGACCGTAGTGGTGAGCTACTTTCGATTATTGAAGTCAAAAAGAAAACGGATGGAACTTACACGGGCACAATTGCCTATCGCTATCCGGTCCCTGGTGGTGGCACCATTCTAACGAACTGTGTTAAATGTCCTGAGCCTTTTAAAAATAAACCCATATTGGGGTTACAAATTGCTTGGGGCTTGAAACAAGACCCACAAAATCCACATCAATATATTGATGGTCGAATACTTGAACCAAAAACAGGCAATATTTATAAGG
This sequence comes from Acinetobacter sp. NIPH 1852, assembly GCF_022549455.1. NCBI lineage: Bacteria > Pseudomonadati > Pseudomonadota > Gammaproteobacteria > Moraxellales > Moraxellaceae > Acinetobacter > Acinetobacter sp. NIPH 1852. Next base: position 150,730 of record NZ_JAKZGG010000003.1, read on the forward strand.
GTAAAGCGCAGCTAAGTGTGGATGGTAAGCGTATGCGTATGCGTGGATATATGGGGATTTCAGCACTTGGACGTACTCAGGTTTGGATTCGAACAGATAGTGCTAACCCTTAAATTATAATTTTAAAATTACACTGTACGTATTTGATTGTTAGAAAATTTATATAGTCAAGTACTGGGGCGTACAGTGTAAGCTCTCTTTAAATATGCTATTTTTTTAATCATTAAATCTATAAATATAAATAGGTTACTTTTTAACGGGGTTAATATGTATAAGCATGTCTTCATGGGGCTTTGTATTGCGTTCGCAAGTACAACGACTTTCGCTGCCGCTATCGAGGGTTATTGGAAAAGCATCGAAGAGAGAACGGGTCAACAGCTTTCAATTATCGAAATTCGAAAAGGTGACAATGGACAATTTAATGGCAAGATTGTGTATCGTTATCCAAATGCGCATGGGATCTCGTTGAGCAATTGTACCAAATGTCCAGCGCCTCACACGAATAAGCCGCTTGTTGGTTTAGAAATTTTGTCAGGATTTAGACAAGATCCAAATGATCCAAATGCATATATTGACGGTCTTGTATTGGAAGCAACCAGTGGACGTGTATACAAAGGCAAAGGTGTGGTGTCTGGTGAAGGTAAGCGTCTCCGTATGCGTGGTTATATGGGCGTGTCCGCTTTAGGACGTACTGTAGTTTGGATTCGGACCAACAGTGCAAATCCATAAGTTATTCTTGAAAAAAACCTCAAATCAGACGTTGATTTGAGGTTTTTTTATTGAGTCAGAACGGAAATATTAAACAGGGCATGGTAAGTTTTCATCCTCCTGACTGATTTTCTTGGCAGCGATGAGTGCTTGTACTTTTTTACTTGGTACTTTTTCTTTCCCAAGTGCGTCATAGGTATTTACAATATTGGTTACTTCTAAAGTGGTGAGTTCAATTCCTTCTGCGGACAAAAAAACAGAGATCACATGATGATCAACACCTGCGGTTGCAAGATCATGGATTGCTTTAATGTTTTCTAGACGATACAAATGTGCTTTTAATTCCATCGTTATAGCCCTCGCTTTTATTTTATTCACCTAGATTGGCATAAATACATAAGCAATAACCGTGCACAAAATGTATGACTTAAGCAAAGAATGTAAGTTGAACAGATAAAGATCATGGATTTTGTCATTTTTATTTAATAGTAGAAAACGATGTTGTAATTTTGTCTAAACGATAGGCTGATTCTTCAAATTCTATTTGAAAATACTTGTTCTCAACCCAATAAAAATTTTAAACGCATGTCAGGTCTTACAGACAGCTTTTATTTGTTGGCGTATGATTTGTGCAGATATCTGAGATAATCGCAACAGCAATTGTTTTGAATGCGATATTTTTAGACCAAACGGCATAATTTATGCTAGTAAAAGACGCTTCAAGAAGTCTTGTCAACAAGACCATGTACATGAAATCATGAAAGATAAGGAATACTGATGAATATCGCGGCTCAACCTCCTGTTCAAACAGATCAAACCATTTATTTAAAAGACTATCAAAAGCCATCATTCTTGGTTGAATCGATTCATTTAGATATTCAAGTTTATAGCGACCAGACTATTGTTGATTCAACACTTGTGATGAAGCGGCAAGCAGCAGGTGCAATGGTGCTATTGGGTCGAGATTTAGAGCTGAAGTCGATTCAACTGAATGGACAATTACTCAGTGCTGATCAATATCAGTTAGATGATGAACAATTAGTGATCGCTGATGCACCAGATGAGGTCATTCTTCAAACACAAGTGATCATTCATCCTGAGTCGAATACGCAGCTTGAGGGACTGTATAAAGCGGGTGATTTATTCGTTACGCAGAATGAACCTGAAGGATTCCGTAAAATCACCTTCTATCCAGATCGTCCAGACGTTTTGGCTGAATTTACCACCCGTGTGGAAGCTGATAAGAAATATCCTGTGTTGCTTGCCAACGGCAACTTGCTTGAAACAGGTGAGGCGGGTGAAGGTCGCCACTATGCGATTTGGCAAGATCCAACCAAGAAGCCAAGTTACTTATTTGCATGTGTGATTGGTGATTTAGCAGTCTTAAAAGATCGTTACACCACCTCAGAAGGTCGTGATGTCGCTTTGGAAATTTACGCGATCGAAAAAGATATTCCAAAATGTCACATTGCGATGGAAGCATTAAAGCATTCGATGCGTTGGGATGAAGAACATTATGGTCGTCCTTATGATCTCGACAATTATATGATTGTGGCGGTGAGTCAGTTCAACATGGGTGCCATGGAAAACAAAGGATTAAATATCTTTAATACTTCATGTGTACTTGCTGATGAAGAGTTCACCACAGATGCCGCGATCATGCGCGTACAATCTGTGATTGCGCATGAATATTTCCATAACTGGACAGGCAACCGTATTACCTGTCGTGACTGGTTCCAGTTGTGTCTAAAAGAGGGTTTAACGGTTTTCCGTGATCAGTCTTTCTCTGAGGATTTACAGTCAGCGGCGGTACAACGGATTGATGATGTAGCGGTATTAAAATCTCACCAATTCCCTGAAGATGCAGGACCATTGTCACATCCGCCACGTCCAGATCATTTTGTAGAAATTAATAATTTCTATACCGCTACGGTCTATGAAAAAGGTGCGGAAATTAACCGTATGATGGCGACCTTATTAGGCAAAGAAAAATACCGTCAAGGTACAGACGAATACTTCCGCCGTCATGATGGTCAAGCCGTCACGGTTGAGGATTGGGTTGCGGCATTAAGTGTAGGTTCTGGTGTTGATTTATCTAACTTCCTCACTTGGTATAATCAACCGGGTACACCAAAGTTAGATGCCAAAGGTGAATATGATGCGACGACACAGATCTATCGTTTGAGCTTAAAACAAAGCCTTAAAGCGCATCCCAAATATCCGAACTTAAAAGCAGTGCCAATTCCTGTGGCTTTGGCTTTGTTCAATGCCAAAACAGGCGAACAATACACTTTGCATAGTGCTGATCTTTTTGTAAATGATGTCAAAGATGGCGTGTATTTGTTTGATCAAGATGAAGCTACGATCGAATTTACAGGCGTGACTGAACAACCTGTCGCATCGTTGTTGCGTAATTTCTCTGCGCCAGTCAATTTGGTGTTTGATTATTCAAATGATGATCTCGCGTTCTTGATCCAACACGAAACCAATGGTTTTAACCAATGGCAAGCGACTCAAACCTTGTTAGAGCGTATTTTGTTAGAAGATCATCAGGTGGATACTTATATTCAGGCGATTAAAAACACCTTGCCTGAATTGGTAAATAAAGATCCATTGCTCGCATCACGTTTGTTTGATGTGCCAAGTGAAAATTATTTAGGTAGCCGTATTGATCAAGACTACGAACCTGAACTCATCCGTGAGAAACGTGAAGCGGTATTGAATCGTTTAGCACGAGAAATGGGTTCTTTCTGGAAAGATACCTATTTAGCTTTAGATCCAGATATGCAAAAAGAATTTTCTTTGGCAATGGGTGTCCGTGCATTGAAAAATATCATGTTAAGTATGTTGGCACGTCAAGGGGATGCTTCGGTATTTGAGTTGGCGGACGCACAATATAAAAACACGCGGAATATGTCAGAACGTTTAGGTGCTTTACGCGTACTGGTATGGAATGATGCGCCACAAGCACAAGCAGCATTGGACGATTTCTATAATCGCTTTAAAGATGAAGCCTTATCTTTAGATCAATGGTTTACGATTCAAGCATCCAACCCTTGTGCCACGGCAGCTACGATTGAATATCTCACTCAACATGTAGATTATGATTTAACCACTCCGAACCGTATTCGTTCAGTCAGCGGTGGTTTGGCCAATAACCCAGTCAATACGTGGAGTTTTGGTGTAGATCATTTTATTCAGCTCGCTGCGTATTTAGATGAGAAAAATCCAATTTTGGGTTCTCGTTTATTACAGGTACTTTCGCGTTGGTATACCTTGGCTGAACCGCAACGAGGTCAGGTGCAACAAGCTTTAAAAGCCTTGCAACCGAAAGTGAAATCGAAGAATGTTTCAGAGACTTTGAATAGCTTGTTAAGCATTTAAGCACTGGAAAGTTTTAAAACCACAATCGTGATGACGGTTGTGGTTTTTTTTATGCGTAATTTATTATATTTTTCACATGTTGATCATGATTTAGAATAAAGTAAAAACTGGATATAGGAGGATAATAATATATGACATTGAGCGTCTTTGATCTTTTTAAAATCGGTGTTGGGCCTTCGAGTTCACATACCGTTGCACCCATGCGAGCAGCATATCGTTTTACTCAAAGCTTAAAAGCCCAAAATATTTTAAGCAAGGTTGCGAAAGTTCAGATTTTTTTATACGGTTCATTGTCTTCTACAGGAATAGGACATGGCACAGACAAAGCCACACTTTTAGGTTTGATGGGAAATGATCCTGAAACTATTGATATTTCGCATAGCCAAGTTCTTTTAGATCAGGTGTTTAAATCCAATACGCTTAAAATAGATGCAATTCATGCGATCGACTTTGATCCACGCCAAGATATTATTTTTATAGATGAAGCTTTGCCTTATCACCCGAATGCAATGAGGATAAAGACCGAAGATGCTGAGGGAAATATACTTTATGCAAACACGTATTACTCCATAGGTGGGGGATTCATCATAGATGAAAGCCACATTCATCAAGGGAGTTTTATGGAGGATGATACAGTCGTTCCTTATCCATTTCAGAGTGCTAAAGAATTATTGGCGTTGTGCAAAACTCATCAATGTAGCATCAGTCATTTGATGTTGGAAAATGAAAAGAGTTGGCGCAGTGAAGCTGAAATACGTGCCAAAATTATGCAGATTTGGCAAGTCATGCAAGTCTGCATCCAAAATGGATTGCAGCATGAAGGGATTTTAGCTGGTGGATTAAATGTGAAACGCCGCGCAAAAAACATTCATCAACGCTTACTCAAAAAAGAAAATGAAAATTTGATTGCAACCACATTTAATGCGATGGAATGGGTGAATCTATACGCACTTGCAGTTAATGAAGAAAATGCTGCGGGTGGGCGTGTTGTCACCGCACCGACCAATGGTGCAGCAGGAATTATTCCTGCAGTATTGTCTTATTATGTCAACTTTTCTAAAGATGAGTCTGAAGACACCATCGTTCGATTTTTCTTGAGTGCAGCAGCCGTCGGTATTTTATGTAAATTGAATGCCTCAATTTCTGGTGCTGAGGTAGGCTGTCAAGGAGAGGTGGGCTCAGCTTGCGCAATGGCATCGGCTGGATTGGCTGAAATTTTAGCTGGTACGCCTGAACAAGTTGAGCATGCTGCAGAAATTGGACTAGAACATAATTTAGGACTGACCTGTGACCCTGTCGGTGGTTTGGTACAAGTGCCTTGTATTGAACGAAATGCAATTGCAGCAGTGAAAGCGATTAATGCTGCTCAGATGGCATTACATGGTGATGGTGAGCATTATATTTCGCTGGATAAAGTCATTCAAACCATGAAAGAAACTGGTAAGGATATGTCTGATAAGTATAAAGAAACCTCAAAAGGTGGATTGGCAGTCAATTCGATTGAGTGTTAAAACTTTTGATTGCACTTTTTTTAGTAGTGAAATCGTCATAAACATAAAAAGGTGCGGTCAAATTTCCTGACTTGATTTAGTTCTAAGTGTAAATGGTAGTTTCTTCAAATTGTATTAGTTCAAATCTATAACGATTTTTCTCTTTTTCAGAAAGTATTTATTCATAATAATAATTGAAAAATCAATTGATTATTGTATTTTAAAAATTGTCAATATTTTTTTGTATAGAATATTGTTTTTTGTGTTTTCTTAATTAATAATGATAATAATAATGATTCTACTTTGTGGTTAAAATGCGGACACTTCCAACATCAGGATTTATTTATCTAACACTAATGAGTGTAAATGCTGCTTTTGCTGAAAATAATGTGATTACAATTGGTGAGCTTCCCACAATTCAAGTGCGTGCAAGCTTGCTGGATGAGTTAAGTGAACGCCAAAGTCTATCGGCTGCCAAGATCGTGGTTGGGCAGGCAGAACTGGAAAAATTTGCAGATTTAAGCATGGGGGAAGTGATTCGTCGTATGCCTAGCATAAGTTTTGGAGGACCACCAGGTGAAAATAATGATGCTCGTTTACGCGGGTTGCATAAAGATTACACACAGATCATGTTGGATGGTCGTCCTGTAAATGGACGTGATTTCGCCATCGATCAAATTCCTGCTAGTCAAGTTGAGCGTATTGAAATTATTCGTAGTACCACAGCAAGTATGGATTCACAGGGCGTAGCTGGTACTGTAAATATTGTCCTTAAAAAAACTCCAGATCAATTAAAACGAAGTTTTAAAATTACTGGTGGCTTAATGCCTGATGCACCGAATGATGGAAAAGCTGGAAGCTTGAATATTAATTTAGGTGATCGGGTGGGTGATGTTGGTTACTTACTGACTGCAAGTGTGCAAAATCGTTATGGCATTAGAGAAAAAGACCGTAAGGATTACACGGATGAAACTCGCACTACGCTTAGAAATCGTGAGCAGGATCTAGAGGTACGCGAGCATGATGAATATGCCTTATCTGCCCGCTTGGATTGGCAGGTTAATGATCAGCAACGCTTATTAGTGCATCCAAAGCTTAATGTGTCCAACGAGAATAAAGATCGTGATCGTTTAAAGAAGGCAGATTTGAGTGATCGAGAGTTTATGAATGCCCAAAAAGAGCGTCGCTATCTCGGTACAGATGTGAGTTGGAGCTATGAGCCTGATGATGGTATTAAGCACCAGATAGATGCACAAATTCAGCGTAAGAATGAGAAAAAAGACCAAAACGATAGTAAGGGAAAGCAGGCTGATGCAAGAGCATTGTTAAAATTTGCGTCTGGCTCGCATGAATCAATTGACGAGTCATCTTCTCTACTCGGTTGGAAAGGTTTATGGGCATGGGATGTTAATCATGCGCTTGAATTGGGTATTGAGTGGACAGGTTCAAAGTGGGAGAAAAACAAGCAAGCATGGAAGAAAGATGATAAGGCTGATCTCACGATGCAACGTGCGAAAATTGATGAAGATAAATTCAGCGTTTATTTGCAAGATGAATATCTTTGGACCGATCAGACAATTCTAACATCAGGGCTACGTGTTGAGTCTGTTTCAGGTCAAGCCATTTTTGATAGAAACACAAGTGACTTAGAACGGCATGTGCATCTAAATCCATCAGTACATTTGCTACATAAGCTCACAGAGCAAACGAATTGGCGAGCTAGTGTGTCGCGGAGTATTCGTCGTCCGAAATATGATGACTTAGTACCTTTTTCGGAGCAAAAAGACGGTAGCTTAGATAGCCCAGATAAAGTAGGGAATCCTAATCTTAAACCTGAAACTGCGTGGGGTGTTGAAACAAGTGTTGAGCATTATTTCTTCCAAAAGCAAGGTGTACTTACCGCTAATCTTTTTTACAGGAATTTATCTAATCTGATTGAAAAGCAGACGATACTGAATGCTGCGCAACAGCGCTTTGAGGAGCTTCCTGTAAATGTTGATTCCGCCAAAATGTGGGGTGTTGAGCTGGATGGCTCACGTAAAATGGATCATTTTGGTTTAACAGGTCTGACCTTACGTGGCAATCTGTCATTACTAGATTCATCGACACAAGATCGGACTACTCTGCGTTCACGCCGTGTAAATGAGCAGCCGAAATATATTCTTAATGCTGGCTTGGATTATGAATATAGACCATGGCGTACCACATTAGGCTTTAATTATAACCGTGTTGGTTCACTTGAGAAGCACGATCTTTCAAATGGTAATGCCCGAGTTCAGCGTCAAGAGCCATCGCATTATTTGGATGCATATTTGACACATCAACTGAATAAAGATTTTCGTCTTCGACTCAGTGGAATTAACTTACTTGAAATTGAAAAAAATCGCCCACGTACAACATATGATGCAGCAGGAAAAATCATATTTTTTGAGCAAGAGGAAGAGCGTTCAGGACGATCGTATTTCCTAACATTAGAGGGGAAGTTTTAAGTGGTCTTTTGTTTGCTCGATAGCAAGCAAAATCTTTTTTGATTTTAAAGAGGAAGTTTTAATGTTTTTTAACAAAAAGGTATTACCTTTGGTGTTGAGCGGTTTTGGTCTGGTTTTGAGTTTGCCTGTTTTAGCACATGAAGATCTTCGATTAAATCAGGCACTGGCTGCGGATATTCGCACGACAGCACAGCCTTATCAAAAATCAAGTTTATTGGCCCAGCTTTCGAACCTATATCAAACATTGGGTGAGACGCAGTTGGCTGCCCAATTATTGCAAGAGTCAAAGGTTCTAGCTAAAGCCATTCAACAGCCTTATGTCCAGCAATATGTGATGGGGCATACTGCCAATGAGATCGCATCTAATGGTGATTTTGATTTGGCAATGCAAGTGTTAAATCAAGTCTCGGATACCGAAATATGGGTTAAAACAGCATGGAAGCTTGCCAATAAGGCAGCAAAAGCTAATCAACCTGAACTGACTCGCCAGTTACTGGCTGAGTGTGATCGACGTGCACATAGCGTTGATGATTTAGAGTTACGTGCTGAGCTTTTGTCCGGTACAGGAGCGAGCTATCGCTTTCTCAATCCTTTGGATGGTGTGGGTATGGTGTATGAAGCTTATGGTATCGCACAGACCTTAACTGATCCTTATGAGCGAGCTCTACATTTTAATGAAGCTGGCGCTCACTTTATGGATATTAAGCATAAAGACAAAGCGCTTGCTGTTTTTGACCAAGTTTGGGATTTGATTGATCAAATTAAAAGCCCTTTACAGCAAGCTCAAGCTTTAGCGATGCTTGGTGGGGAGCAAGCTGAAAAAGGTCAGCGTGAGCGTGCAGCAAAAGCATTACAGCGTGCTGTGGTAATTGCTGAGCAGTTACCTGATAGTGAAGCTACTTTCGCTGTTCGCAGTGAAATTGCACGTAATTGGGGACAGAGCTATCAATTTAAAGATGGGATAAAAATGGCAGAGCGGATTGCTGATCCTTATCATCAAGCTGAGGGATTTATTCGTATTGCTAAAAATATGTATCGCCAAAAACAGCAAGCAGAAGCTTTAGCGCTTTTAAAGCGTACAGAAAAACTAGCTAATCGTATTTCAGATCCATATTTGCAGGCTACTGTATTACGCAAGTTAGCTTCTGAGTATGAAATGGCACAGGACACAGCTAAAGTCAAAGAGTTGCTAGCACAGGCACTAAAAGTTACACGCCGAATTACGAGTTAAAGGGTATGCGATGTTAAATAGTATGGTTGATGAGAAGCTAAATATTAGTTTACATCAATAGAAGGGAGTATTTTTTGGCATCGCATTTTTCCAGTTATGTTTTAGTAGTGCATTTTCATTTTATAAAATTGCGGTTTTATGTGGTGATTATGCAGATGCAGATCTTTATAAAATACATGATAGCAAACAAACTTTTGTAGCTAGTGATGGCATACCTTATTATGAGTTTATGAGTGTTCGTAATGCTAATGTAATCAAATAACTTTTGGATTATGTAAACAGTTTGTGCTTGTTAATATATTGAGATCGACTAATTTATTCTTTTATTTGACAACTATTATTGTCATAAATAATATGATTGAGAATTAATCAATATAGACATTAGAAAATGGAAATAAAAACAATCACATTACCAACTCGACAGATCGAGGTTGAGATTTATGCGCCAGCCGAAACGACTGATAAAGTACCTGCAATTTTGTTACTGCATGAATTATATGGTGTGATTGATGCTTATCGTGAAGATGCGCAAGATTTAGCAAATCGAGGCTATTTGGTTTATGTGCCGAACTTATATAGTGGCGGCGCAGTCAAATATTGCATTCGAGCAATGGTGGCCAAAGCAGGTCGTAGCAATGCAGCGGACAGTGATGTCAATAAAGAAATTCATGTGTTGTTAGATGCGTTAAAAGTTGATCCAAGATCAAATGGTCGTTTAGGTATGTTAGGGCAGTGTTTAACAGGTGGATATGTGATCCAAATGGCGAAGCGTGAAGATATGTTAGCACCTGTTGTTTATCATCATTCTTTGGGGATTGAAGGAGCGGGTATACCAAAAACAGAATCTTTGGATGAAATTCGTGTTTTACAAGGTCATTGGTCAGAGCAATTCGATCCATTCTGTCCTGCTCGAAAAAGAAATAAACTCATTCAACAATTGGGTGATCGTGTCGAAGCTTATACTTATCCGATGCCACATGGTTTTCGTACAGTTAGTCGAGATCGTCCTGAGTCAGCATTGGTTTGGCAGCGTACAGTCGAGTTTTTTGACCGTGAATTAAAACAAAAGGTAATATGATTTATTGCATCAACAGTTTATTATTTATCAGTATTTGTCTTTAATTTTAATATAGAAATAAAAAGTGAGGGGAAAATGTCTCATAAATATGAGTATGCAGGTTTTTGGATTCGTTTTGGTGCAGCGATTCTAGATACGATCATTATTATTATCGCTTTGATTCCACTTACCATGCTTTTTGGTGGTGGTGATACCATGGTCTCATCAGATGGCGTTTCTTCATTTCAGTTCATGTCAACATGGGATTGGATCTGGCAAATCCTAACAGCCGTTTTTTATATATTTTGCTGGGTCAAATTCGCAGGAACACCCGGCAAACGTTTATTACGTTTAAAAGTGCTGGATGAGAAAACGGGTGAACAGGTGTCTGTTGGTCAAGGTATCATTCGTTATATCGGTTATTTCCCAGCAACTTTAGTTTTGTTTATTGGTTTAATTTGGGTGGCGTTCGATCCGAAAAAGCAAGGCTGGCACGACAAAATGGCAAAAACAGTTGTAGTGAAAGAGCTTTAATTTAGAACGGTTTAAGACTCAATTTTTTACGTTGTCATAAAAAATTCACATGATAGGGCTTGTTTATACATTAACACGCCCTATAATGCCGATGAGTTTATTCAACGGAGATCCTAAATGGGAAGTTGTTCGAGGTTCGGGTTTAGTTATCAATTAAACCAAAGCGAATACTGAGCAATATAGCCTTTTAGGTCGGCTATCTTGCAATGAGATAGCTTTGATTGAAAATTGTATTAACCCCGCTATAAAATTTTTACCTATCAGCAAAAATTTATTGTATTTGAATACGACCTGTTTAGTTTCTCACCTAAAATGGGGAGAAGCCTATGTTTTTTCATGCTTCCATTCAATGTTACGGTGTTATCAGTATATTGGCGCTGTGTGGATTATTGCTGCCTACTCAAAAGAGCAAAGCAGATCCATTATTAAATACCGACGATGCTTCAATTACAGACGCTCATCGCTGTCAATTAGAAACATCTTATTTATATTTAAAAGACGGTGCATGGTCATATCAAGTCACACCTGCCTGTAATCTAAATCAGAATTTAGAAGTTTCAATTGGCTATCATGCGACTAAAGAGCTTGATCAGGTACGCGGTTTTTCAGCACAAGTAAAAACTGTCGTAAAACCGATGGAAAATGATTGGGGTATTGCAACCAGTTTGACGCTGTCTAGAGACGATCAGGCTGAACAGCGTACTGATTTGGATTGGTTTTTAAATGTACCTGTAAGTTTTAATTTTCTAGATCAACGTTTAGCGCTGCATAGTAACTTGGGATATCAATATGCTCAAGATCATGCACGGTTATTGCGGTGGAGTATTGCCACAAATTATGCCCTAACGGACCGTCTAGCTTTAAGTGTTGAAACTTATAATCAAGATCGTCAAGCGCCACTCTTTCAAACGGCTGTGCATTACAGTCTTATTCCCAATGTCTTAACTTTAGCAGCCTCTTTTGGTGACCGTCTCCATGATTTCCGACAGCAATGGTTTGGATTCGGGCTAAGTTTTACCCCTGCATCACCATAACAATTCATTTCTTTATCATCTAAGTTTTCTATATTTACCCATTATTTGGATTGCCTATATGTGTCTAACACAATAGGCAAAAAATATGTATACCCGCCGTTAAGGCTGGCAATAATGATTAGAGGCATCTAATGCAATTAAAATTTCTACAAAATATTGATTTGATCAATACCGTTGATACGCTAATTAGTCTCAGCGTTGCCTTTATTTTGGGCGCACTCATCGGTTTTGAAAGACAATATCGCCAACGGACCGCAGGATTAAGAACCAATGTGCTGGTTGCTGTGGGTGCTGCAATCTTTGTCGATATTGCAATCAATTTAACTGGTGCAGATGGGGCAGTTCGAGTGATTGCTTACGTGGTATCCGGTATCGGCTTTTTGGGTGCAGGTGTGATTATGCGTCAAGAAGGAAACATCCATGGATTAAACACAGCCGCAACTTTATGGTGTTCGGCAGCTGTGGGAGCTTCTGCGGGTTCAGACCTAATCATAGAAGCAATCTTGGCGACATTATTTATCTTGGCAGCAAATACGTTGTTGAGACCCATCGTGCATGCAATTGATCGTCGCCCATTGGATGATGAAACGGAAGTGCTGCATGTGATCTATATTGTTTGTGACCGCAGTCATAGTAAAGTGGTGATGGATGAACTAAATTCGACGCTTAAACATCATAATTACCCGGCTAAAGACATTGATGTTACGCCATTTGGTGAAAAAGAAGTGGAGATAGAAGTGACGTTGATTGCTACCTCAATCGAGGCAGAGGAGGCACAACACATCATCAATCATTTGAATGCGATGCCACAAATACGCCAAGCTTTTTGGGATAAGAATGCAACCGACTAAGAACATTGGTGGGTGTCTATGCCAACAAATAGGATGCATTATCCTATAAATGCGCTATCCGTCTTTTATTCTTTCAAATAGAATGAAATCAAATTGATAACAATGAGAACAGTATGAGTTCAGAAGCTGATTCAATAAGTTTAATTGCTCCCGTCGTTTTATTGGCTGCGGCAGTGATAGCTGTGCCCATTTTTAAACGCATCGGACTGGGTTCGGTATTAGGTTATCTCATTGCTGGTTTGATTATTGGGCCATTTGGTTTTGCATTTTTTCATGAATCCACATCCATCTTGCATATCGCTGAGTTGGGGATTGTGATGTATCTCTTCGTGATTGGTCTGGAAATGCAACCCTCACATTTGTGGAGTCTAAGGCGAGAAATCTTTGGTTTGGGAACCTTGCAAATCATAGTGAGTGCTTTGGCTTTAACTGGCGTGGGCATTCTATTTGGATTTACATGGCAAATTGCTTTTATTGCAGCAGCAGGTTTTGTACTGACCTCAACCGCCATCGTAATGCAATTGCTTGGTGATCGCGGTGACATTGCTCAACCGCGGGGGCAAAAGGTTGTTTCCATATTATTATTTGAAGATCTGCTCATCGTTCCATTATTGGCCATAATTGCATTTATGGCACCCAATCATGTGGTGGAAACAACTTCAGCACGATTAGAAACCATTGGTATTGGTTTGATTGCGATAGCTGGTCTTATTGCAGCAGGTTATTGGTTACTCAATCCGTTATTTAGACTCTTGGCGGCAGCAAAAGCAAGAGAAGTGATGACAGCCGCAGCGCTTTTGGTGGTATTGGGCGCGGCATTGTTGATGCAAGTGAGTGGCTTATCTATGGCGATGGGTGCTTTTCTCGCGGGTGTACTTTTATCCGAATCAACTTTTCGACATCAAATTGAGGCAGATATTGAGCCGTTCCGAGGGTTGTTACTGGGGCTCTTTTTCCTCGGTGTAGGGATGTCGCTGGACTTATCTGTCGTCGCACAGAATTGGCAGCTCATCATTAGTGGCGTTTTAGCCATGATGTTTGTAAAAGCACTGATGATTTATATCGTTGCGCGTGTCACGAAAAGTTCTCATATCGATGCTTTGGATCGTGCTTTACTCATGGCTCAAGGTGGTGAGTTTGCGTTTGTACTATTTGCTGCGGCCGTCAGTGCTCAAGTCATTGATAATACAATTAGGTCAAACCTTACCGCGATTGTGGTACTTTCAATGGTACTCACGCCTATTTTTGGTATTATTTTCAAACGATTTACAGAGAAAAAAGATACGATTTCTCTGGAAAACGTCAATATTGCAGAAGGTCTAAGTGGTAGCGTCTTGATGATTGGATTTGGTCGTTTTGGTCAGGTTGCCAGTCAGTTATTATTAGCCAGAGGCGTTGATGTCACTATTATTGACAACGATATTGATATGATTCAAAACGCAGAGAAATTTGGTTTTAAAATCTATTATGGCGATGGTGCACGTTTAGATATTTTACATGCCTCGGGTGCTAAAAATGCACAAGCTATTGTGGTGTGTGTGGATAGTAAGGCAACAACCAATAAAATCGTCGAATTGGTGGGGCATGAATTTCCACTTGCAAAACTACTTGTGAGATCTTATGACCGTGAACATTCGTTGTATTTGGTCAAACAGAAAGTCGATTATATGGTCCGTGAAACCTTTGAATCAGCCATTAAGTTTGGTGGGGTGATTTTAAAAGAGTTAGGTGTTGATCAGGATGAAGTGAAACGTATTAGCAATGAAATCCGTGATCGTGATGATGAGCGTTTTGAAACAGAAATAGCCGCAGATGATGTTTATGCTGGGGCTGGTTTACAATACACCCATGCACATCCACGACCTACAGAACCACTGCTTCGACCAAAGCAGGCTGGGCGAATTTTAAATGATGAAGAAACCCAAAAAGAGTTAGAAGATAAATAACCTTAAAGATTTATCCTCTGGACAGCATAAGCCTTAGTTTTGACTAAGGCTTATTTTTAAATCTAAATAATATTAAGACAAAAAGGCCCAGAATAAGTCCCCAAAATGCAGAACCGACACCAAGAAACTGTACACCAGAAGCACTACACAAAAAGGTCAGTAATGCAGCTTCACGTTCTTCTACGTTGGAAAAAGCAACTGCAATGTTATGGCTAATGGTGGCAAATAATGCAATGCCAGCAAGTGCCACAATAAAGATTTGTGGAAATGACATGAGTAGGCTGACTAAAGTCGCCGCAAAAAGCCCCATGAAAATATAAAATATACCGCAACTGATTCCCGCAATATAGCGTTTGCTTGGATCGGGATGAACTTGATCATCTAAACTCACTGCTGCACTAATCGCGGCTAAATTTACCGAAAAACAGCCAAAAGGTGCAAAAATGGTATGCGCAACACCTGTCCAGCCCACGAGTTGATTGACGTGAGGGTGATAACCATAGCTTTTAATCATGGCGATGCCGGGTAAATTTTGTGAAGTCATATTGATCACAAATAATGGAAGTGCTAAACCAAGAACGGCAGACCATGAAAATGCGGGTTGCATCCATACAGGTTGAGTCAAAGACCATGTAATCGGTTGGAGTTGAAAATCAATAAACAGGGGGCAAATCGCTGCACCTAAAAGCACAGTCAATACAATGCTATAGCGTTGAAATAAGCGCTTAGAGACAAGATAAATCGCCAACATACTGAGAATAAAACCTAGATGGCTTTCTAGACTACTAAAGATTTGAATACCAAACTTTAATAGAATCCCTGCAAGCATGGCACAGGTTAGACTGGTTGGGATATGTGCCAATAACCTTTGAAAAACACCTGAAAATCCAACAATTGCAATTGCAATCCCGCAGATGACAAACGCACCGATGGCTTCATAAAGATCATAATGTCCTGTAGAGGCAATGATGAGTGCGATACCGGGGGTCGACCATGCAGTAGCAACAGGATATTTATATTTCCAAGAGAGGATTAAACCTGAAAGTCCAATCGCTAAACCGAGAGCCCAGAACCATGAACTGATTTGTGCCGTGTTCGCACCTAAAGATTGAGCACCTTGAATGACGAGAACAGCCGAAACACTAATACCAATCAAAAAGGTGATAAAGCCAGCAAATACCGCAGGGATCGAAAAATCTTGAATTAGGCGTTGCATTATATGCATCTATACTTGATTAAAATTTGTTGAAAAGTATATCGTTAATATGGCTTAAATCGTAGTTCAAAGATGATTGAATAAATTGATGATTCGGTTAAAACAGATGGGGATGAAACATCATGAGCTACTTTCTTGCCGTAAATTCTAGATCAGGACAAGGTTGAAGTTGCGAGCCTTAAGCCAAAGCCGAAGAATAAAATCCCGACCAAAAATACACCACCTGCCGCGAGTTTATAATTATGCTTGAAAAAACCAGCTAATTTTATGCCTGAAAAAATAAGTGCAGTTAGATAACTAAAGCTGACGATTTGTAAAATCAATGCCAGTACCAAGAAACTCAACATTGGATAGGGATAATTTGGCTCAACGAATTGCACAAAGAACGATAGGAAAAATAGAATTGCTTTGGGGTTCAATAAACTAATGCTAAGCGCGGTTCGATAGGGATGCACTTTATCTAATTGCGGTAAATCAGCCATTTCTGCGTGTTGTGGCGGTTTCTTCCACGTTTGATAAGCACTTTGTAGCAATTTGAAACCCAAATAAGCGAGATAACAAGCGCCTGTTATTTTGAGAATAACAAACAGAATCGGGAACGCTTTTAATAAAGATGCCGCACCTAAAACAGTACAAATAATTAAAATAAAATCGCCAGTAAATACGCCACAAGCAGCAGCGTAACCTGTACGTATTCCATAGCGTGAGGCAACAGACATCACATAGACGGAGTTCGGGCCCGGTAATAAAATGATTAAGATTGTACCAATAATATATGTGGTTAAATCTGTGATACCGAACACACTGAACTCTTAAAAAACCGATTTTCACTAATATAGCAAAAATCGGTTTTTAATAGGTGAAAAATCAGCTAATTATGGGGTGATTTCAGCATCAATACCAAAAGATTGACGGAGTAACAAACTCAATTGGTTTCGCGCTTTAATAAAGCCATCAATGCCACCTTGGAGGAGCTGAAATGCCATTAAATCATGTTCGAGTTCGGCTTTAAAACTTTCTTTGGTTTGAGCGGTACGTTCGATTTTTTCAGCCTGTTGTGCTGAAGTCGTAGAGAGTTGAGCTTCAACAATATGTTGATCTTGTTCTAATTGATTTAATAGATTTGGAGCAATGGTCAATAAATCACAACCTGCTAAGCCAAGCACTTGGGCTGTGCTGCGGAAACTCGCTCCCATGACTTGAGTTGAGATGCCATGTTGTTTGTAGTAGTTATAAATTTTCTTAACCGATAAGACACCAGGATCTTTTTCGATAGGATATTGATCCACGCCTTCGGCTTTTTTATACCAATCTAAAATACGACCTACGAAAGGTGAGATCAAAGTCACTTTTGCATCAGCACAAGCTTGTGCTTGATGTAAGCCAAACAATAAAGTCAGGTTACACGGAATTCCTTCGGCTTCAAGCACCTTAGCGGCTTGAATGCCTTCCCAAGTTGAAGCAATTTTAATGAGGATACGTGATTGTTCAATTCCATATTCCTTATAGAGTTTGGAAAGTTCACGTGCTTTAGCAATCGTTGCTTCTGTATCATAAGACAGTAAGGCATCAACCTCAGTTGAAACACGACCATCAATTAATTTTAAAATTTCAACGCCAAATTTGACTGTTAAAATATCAATGGTACGTTCAATTAACGCATCACTTTGATAACCTTCTTGTTTTGCTTGTGCATAAGCATCTTCAATCAGTTCTTTGCTTTCTGGCTGTTCAGCCGCCGCAGTAATCAGTGATGGATTTGTTGTTGCGTCTAATGGACGAAATTTTTCAATTGCTTCCAGATCACTACTATCTGCGACAACAGTCGTTAAATTCTTTAATTGGTCTAATGCGGTTTGAGTCATTGATATAACGTTCTTTCTTAAACAATATTATGGGTAACTTCATTTATAACACAATCCACAGCAAAGCAAAGCACCGCATTTTAGAGAAATGTTGAGGGTCTGTTGAGCAAGTTATTTCATTTGTTGACGTTGATTCCGGATATGCTCAATTAGAAACCGTGCGGCAGCGCCTAACTCACTTTCACGACTCCAAACGAGATCAACGTAGTATTCAAATTTTGGACTAAAATCATATAGCTTCAAAATTTTCAGCTTCTTTTTTAATTCAGGATTTTCATTAAACATTTCTAAAGGCAGAACGCCCCAACCTAGATTTCGGACAATCATCATACAAGCGGAATGATGGTTGTCAGTACGCCAATAGTCTTTGGAAAAGAGTAGTTCAGGTTTGATGTTCTTATCACGACTTGCAACAACGATTTGGCGTGTCTGTACCATTTGTTCGAATGACACTTGCTCAAGTTGTGCCAAAGGATGATTTTCAGCAATTACAGGAACTAAAGCTTCTCGTTTTAGTTCAACAAACTGTTCACGACTGTCTAAATGTTCTCGTTCAAACATTAGAGCTAATTTTGCCGATTGGTCGAGCAACATTTGCAGTGCATCTTCTTGCGGAGCAGAAACAATGTTAATCGCAAGGCTAGGGAACTGTTGCTCAAGTAGCGTGATGTAATCTGTCCAATTAGTATGTAATAGCTCTGACACGACGACAATATTTAAAGTCGATTCTAATCCTGTACTAAGTGCATAGGCATGCTGTTTCCATTGATTCATTTCAATCAAAAGTTGTTGTGTTTTTTCGTAGAGGACGATTGCTTCTGCTGTTGGGATTGGCTCGCGTCCAATACGATCAAATAAATTAAGATTGAGATCTATCTCTAGATTTGCAATCGACATACTCACTGCTGAAGGTACTTTACCTAATTTACGGGCAGCGGCGGAAAATGAACCTGTTTCCATGACGGTTTGAAACATGAGGAGTTGTTCTTGATTTATATTCATTGCTCAAAGATACTCATCTATCAAAAAAACTGAAAGAATCTGATTGGATTGATCAACATTATAAAAATAAAATGAGCCGTATCCAAACAATAGAGTGTTTTAAAAATGTTGATTTCCAAAAGAAGACTCATTCATGCGATTGTCTATGAAGTGATTTTATTGGTCATCATCGCAATTGCGTTAAGTTTTATTTTTAGCATGCCGTTAGAAGTTACGGGTGTTTTAGGTACGATCATGGCTGTGATTTCCGTATTTTGGAATATGGTTTTTAACCATTATTTTGAAAAGGTTGAATATAAATATCAGTGGGAAAGAACGATTCCAGTCCGTATTTTACATGCGATTGGCTTTGAGGGCGGTTTGATGCTCGCAACAATTCCAATTATTGCCTATATGATGCATATGAGCTTCATTGATGCATTAATCTTAGATTTTGGTTTGACCATGTGTATCTTGGTTTATACTTTTATCTTCCAGTGGTGTTATGACTCAGTAGAGGGGCGTTTCTTCCCAAATGCGAAGTTAGCCGCGCAATAATGATTGATAAAAAAGCATTCTCTAGATATTTTAGAGCGTGCTTTTTTATTGTTAAAAAATAAAAAAATTGTTGTGATTCAATTAAAATTTGATAGCTTTGGAATTATATAGTTAATCAAATTCAGTAATTTTTTATCAGTACAGTGGAAATATAAATTATTTATTAGTGAAAGATCTTCAGGAGAATAAAAAATGCCAAGTGTGGTGATTGAAGTTAGACAGAAATATTCCATAGAAGTCGAGCTTGGGATCATGGAGGCAGTACATTCTGCTTTAAGAGAAGCATTTAAAATTATGCCAAATGATCGAAATTTACGTTTAGTCGTGCATGATGCACATCGTTTTCAGTGTCCGCCTGAAAGGGAAAAACCAGAATTTTTCACACTTATTACTATTGATTGTTTTGTAGGTCGTTCTCTAGAAACCAAACGTTTACTTTATAAAACGATTGTCAATAATCTAGAGCCATTTGGTGTGCCCAAAGATCATATCATGATAATACTTCGAGAAATTCCAGCAGATAATTTTGGAATTCGTGGCGGTCAGGCTGCTTGTGATGTCGATCTAGGTTTCAATGTTGATGTATAAAATTAAGATGGCTTAACATTCATTAGAATATCTGATAAAGAGACAGTTCCATGAAATTGAAAGAGCTTTTTATTGAAATCTATTACGACGAATATTCTAAAGGAGTGAACTTAAAAAAAATTAATAAATATATAGAAAATAATGAAATTTTCGATGTAGATTTTTTTGAACTTCTTGATGGCGCAATTGATCATGAGGCTATATTGCTTCAATTGATACAGAAGGGTGATCCTAATTTTTCAGTTAATTCATTTGAAGCCGAAATTTTGACTGCTCGGTATTTTTTAGATGTTTTATATCACTATAAAATTGGTCTTATACAGCCTCTTAGGTTGTGTCAAATTTTTAGCAAGATAGAAACAAGTTTTTTGAGTGCTTCAAGAAATCTTGAGGAAAGGGTTGTGTACTACCCAGAATGGATAAGTGGTTTATATGATGCATGTGACTGGTGTGATGAAACTTGGAATGTTAATAATTCACCTCATCTTTCAGTGGCAGTAGACCAGCAAATTAATATCATTAAAGATTGGTTGTCCACCCGTACTATTTAATGCACTCAAGCATATTATATCTAAAATAGCCTAAGCAATTTTAAATCTAGTGAATGAAAGTCCGAAAATTCACTTACGCTAAAAAAACATCATGCTAAAATAAGCCACTTGTCATTATAAATTGCACGATTTTCTCTATGTTTCAGCAAGAAATTTCTCAATTAAATCTACAACAACTCAAAGCTGGCGAAAAACGCTGGATTGGTTCACTACTTGGGTCTTCGGCAGCACTATTATTTAAAGAAATCGCGATCCAAAGTTCGAATCTATATGTGATTGTAACGAGGAATAATCAGCATCTTGCGCAGTTAGAAAGTGAACTCGAATTTTATGGCATAAAACCAATCATTTTCCCAGACTGGGAAATTTTACCCTATGACCGATTGTCTCCGCATCAGGATATTGTTTCAGAACGATTGGCGATTTTATCCAACATGCCACAAAAAGGCATTTTACTTGTATCAGCCAGTACCTTAGCACAACGTGTCGCGCCTTATTCATGGGTGGTCGGTGAACACTTTGATATAAAAGTGGGACAAAAACTAGATTTAGAGGTGCAAAAGAAGCAACTGGTACAGGCGGGTTATCGTTTAGTCGATACTGTCTATGACCATGGTGAGTTTGCTGTTCGAGGCAGCATCATGGATATTTTTGCGTCTGGACAAGAACAACCGATTCGAATAGATCTATTCGATGATGAAATTGAAAGCCTAAAATTCTTTGATCCTGAAACCCAAAGAACAACAGAATCTTTAAAAAACTTCACAGTTTTACCTGCAAAAGAATTTCCTTTAAAAGAAGGGCGCTCTACTTTTAGAGATCGTTATGCGGAAAGTTTTCCGACGGCTAATCCGAAGAAAAATCCCATTTATCAAGATGTACTAGAGGGGATTGCAACGCCAGGATTGGAGTTCTACCTACCATTGTTTTTTGATAAAAAGACAATGGAAGCACAAAGTATGTTAATGACGTACTTACCAAAGAATTGCATTGTCATTACAAATAATGAAATTGAAGATGAGTTAATCAACTTTTGGAAAGAAGTCGTACGCCGTTACGAAGATCGTCGTCACAATATTGATCAACCGATTCTTCCACCTGAAGAATTATTTTTGATGCCAAACCATGTTTTACAGGCATTGAATCAACTTCCACGCATTATTGCGTCTGCTGCTGCTTTTGAGAACAAAGCTGGCGTACTCAACTTAGCAGCTGAGCAACCTACTCAACTTGCAGTTGAACCAAAAAAAGAGCAGCCCTTTGAAGCCGTCAAACGCTATGTAGATCAAAGTAATCATCCTGTTTTATTGGTGGCTGAAAGTGCGGGTCGTCGTGAAACCTTAAAAGATGCCTTACGTTCTGCCTTGGGTGAGATTACGACCGTAGACAGTTTTGCTCAATTCCAAAAAGAAAAATTACGTGTTGCGATTACCAATGCACCTTTGGATCGTGGGTTATTGTTAACGGATCAACTGACTGTTATTTCAGAAAATCAGTTATACGAACACCGTGTCGTACAACGTCGCCGTAAGCGTCAACAAGAAGTTTCTGAAGAATTTTTAGTTCGTAGTTTGACTGAGTTAAATATTGGCGCGCCTGTTGTACATATTGATCATGGTGTGGGGCGTTATGCAGGATTAATTACACTTGAAATTGATCGACAGGATCATGAGTTCTTACAACTTGATTATGCCGATAGTGCAAAAATTTATGTACCCGTCACCAATTTACATTTAATCAGTCGTTATAGCGGTGGTGATCCAGATCTTGCACCTTTACATAAAATTGGTACAGATACGTGGAGCAAAGCCAAACGCAAAGCTTTAGAGCAGATTCATGATGTAGCTGCTGAGTTGTTACATATTCAGGCTCGTCGTCAAGCTAAACCGGGCTTTGCATTTGAGCTAGATCAAATGGCGTATATGCAATTTTCCAGTGGTTTTGCCTACGAAGAGACCTTGGATCAAGCCAATGCCATTGATGCCACATTGCATGATATGCAACTGGCTAAACCGATGGATCGGCTGGTGTGCGGTGATGTCGGTTTTGGTAAAACTGAAGTCGCGATGCGAGCGGCCTTTGTTGCTGTTCAAAATGGCAAACAAGTTGCTGTACTTGTACCAACGACTTTATTGGCACAACAGCATTTTGAATCATTTAAGGATCGCTTTGCCGATACCGCCGTCAGAATTGAGGTTTTATCTCGTTTTGGCAGTAACAAAACTCACTTAAAAATCATCGAAGATTTGGCGGATGGTAAAGTCGATATCGTGGTGGGAACACATAAGATTCTACAAGAAAATATCCAATTTAATAATCTAGGTTTGATGATTGTGGATGAAGAACACCGTTTTGGTGTTCGAGACAAAGAGCGAATCAAAGCTTTACGTGCTGATGTTGATATGCTGACTTTAACGGCAACGCCTATTCCTCGAACGCTTAACATGGCTTTCTCTGGTATGCGTGATTTGTCAATTATTGCCACACCTCCGGCACGTCGCCTAGCAGTCAAAACTTTTGTACAAGAACATACCGATGACTCGATCAAAGAAGCAATTTTACGTGAGTTGTTACGTGGTGGTCAGGTCTATCTTCTGCACAATGAAGTGGAAAGTATTGAGCGAGCCGCAGAAACCATACGTACTTTAGTACCCGAAGCACGAGTCGCCGTTGCACATGGACAGATGCGCGAGCGTGAACTTGAGCAAGTGATGCAGCAGTTTTATCACAAAGAATATAACGTTTTAGTTTGCTCGACGATTATTGAAACAGGGATTGATGTTCCAAATGCCAATACGATTATTATTGAGCGTGCTGATAAGTTAGGTTTGGCGCAGCTACACCAACTAAGAGGGCGTGTTGGTCGTTCGCATCATCAGGCTTATGCTTATTTGCTTGTGCCTTCGTTGAAGCACTTAAAAGGCGATGCAGAAAAACGTCTGGATGCGATTCAGCGTGCCTCAACTTTGGGTGCGGGTTTTATGCTGGCGACAGAGGATTTGGAAATCCGCGGTGCGGGTGAACTTCTCGGTGAACAGCAAAGTGGTTCAATGCATGCCATTGGATATAGTTTGTATATGGAAATGCTAGAAAAAGCGACCAAAGCGATTCAGAAAGGTAAAACGCCAAACTTTGATGCACCGTTGTCCTTGACCGCTGAGATTAATCTGCATATGCCAGCGCTCATCCCAGATGACTATTTAGGGGATGTGCATCAACGCTTACTGTTCTATAAACGCATTAGTAATACGGATACACAGGAAAAGCTGGATAATATCCGCATGGAGTTAATTGATCGTTTTGGCATTCCACCACAACCTGTTAAACAACTCTTTAGTGTTCATCAAGTCCGTTTGAGCGCGGAACAACTTGGAATTACTAAAGTTGATATCAATAGCAATGGGGGCTATGTTGAATTTTCACCTGATACCCCAGTACAAGCGGTCAGCATTATTCAATTAATGCAGAAAAATCCAACTTATTATCGGATGGAAGGTGGTCAACGCCTGAAAATTATGGTGCAGCTTGCTGAATATGATAAGCGTATTCAGTTCATTATGGATTTATTGAATAAATTATTAAATGAAATGAATAGCTAGAATCAAATCATGATTTGTTGGTTAATTGATCAAGTTTGTTTTTTTGTAGGCTAAGCAGATTTCTTGGATTAAAACCTTATGCAATAAATGAGGAAAATCATTGTTATTTGTAATCAAATAGCCTACTTAGAATATTCACATCAGAACTGATGTGGTAGTATTGATCATCATTATTCTGCATCATTTATAAAGATATGTTTAGTTTGCATCCCCAACTTGCTCAAGATACATTTTTTGTAGGCGATTTCCCGCTTTCAACATGTCGTTTAATGAATGATATGCAATTTCCTTGGTTAATTCTTGTGCCACGCGTACCAGGAATTACAGAGTTATATGAACTCAGCCAAGCAGATCAGGAACAGTTTTTGCGTGAATCAAGCTGGTTATCTAGCCAACTTTCGCGTGTATTCCGTGCGGATAAAATGAATGTTGCCGCGTTAGGCAATGTTGTACCTCAATTGCATTTTCATCATGTTGTACGTTATCAAAACGATGTTGCATGGCCTAAACCAGTATGGGGAAATCCAGCAGTCCCTTATAGCAATGATGTACTCGCGCATATGCGCCAAACATTGATGCTTGCACTACGTGGACAAGGCGATATGCCATTCGATTGGCGCATGGACTGATCTAAAAAATAGAAGAAAAATAGTATTCTATAATAAGAAAGGAGGATAGAGTGTCGCTAGACAGGTTGATTGATAAAGAACCTAGACAGTTCGCTTACTTTCATCGTTTGATGGGATATTCGATTCTGTCACTAATTTTGGTAATTTATACATTTACCTCATCGAGTGCTAACTATCAACTTTATATCCTCCCTTTATTATTGATTTATTTTTTATTTTGTCCACGACTCGAAAAATGGCTGCAATATAAATACGATAAAAAAACTGAAAAAAATGTGTATTTCGCCAATGAGGCGATCATCGTCTCCATCGTTCTCGCTGCACTTCATCTAAGTTTAGTTCCAACCTTTGTTATTATTTTTGCCTTATTATATGTTGGATTGAACAATAGAATTTCTTTACCGATTGCTTGTCTGATCGGACTTATCGGTGTCATTACATTTTATTTTAGTACCTTTTTTATATTTGGAGCGGAACAATATTTTGAGCCGACCAATCCAGAACTGACCGTGGTGAGTTTGCTGGGTTTAATGGTCTTTATCGTCATTGGAAATTATTACCAGCATCGTCGATTGAGTGTCTTGGGTCAACAACGCCAGCATTACCATAATCAAATGACCCGCTATATTGCTTTTGCAAATCAGTTAAGTCGCTACGCGCCATTACAACTGTGGCAGTCGATTATGCGCGGTGAAGCTGAAGCAAAAATTGAATACAAGCGTAAAAAACTCACCATTTTCTTCTCTGATATACAAGGTTTTACTGAGCTATCTGAAACGCTTATTCCAGATGATTTGGCTTTTTTACTCAATGACTATTTGAGTCATATGACTGAAATCGCAAAACAATATGAAGCGACTGTCGATAAGTTTATGGGAGATGCCATTCTCATTTTCTTTGGAGATCCAAACTCGCAGGGTACAGAACAAGATGCAAAATCTTGTGTGGAAATGGCAATTGCGATGCGTCAACAAATGAAACTGTTGCGTGAGCGGTGGAAGAAAATGGGCTATCCAGCGCTGCATATCCGCATGGGAATTAGTACGGGCTATTGTCACGTAGGCAATTATGGCGCATCGCATCGTATGGCATATACCATCGTCGGGCGCGATGTGAATTTAGCATCACGATTACAATCTGCCGCAGAAGTGGACGAGATACTCATTGCCGATGACACACATCAACTCATCAAAAGTGAATTTTTGTGCGTGCCTAAAGTTCCGATCTACTTAAAAGGGATTCAAGGACCTGTTAAAACTTGGCAAGTGATGGAGAAGTTTACAGGCAAGAAATCTGATACACAAAAATGGTTCGATTATGATTATAAGGGTTTCCATTTGGTCTTGAACCTAGAGGAAGTCCAAAACTATGAATATCCTGAGTTGGTTGAGATTTTAGAAACCATGATTGAGCGCATTCAGACGCATCAAAAAATTACCAATGCGCAGGGTGTTCCGAAGCTCACATTAGATGATGAAGTTAAGCAATAAGCACTAAACGATCATATTTTATTTTTCATTACAGAATAAAAAATCCTCTTTTAAATTGATTAAAAGAGGATTTTTTTAAATCATTAAGCAATAAACTTAATGATTTTCCGAAGCATGGTTGATGGTGTATTTAGGAATCTCAATTTCTAAATCTTCATCAACGATGACTACTTGGCAAGATAGGCGTGAATCTGGCTCAAGACCCCATGCACGATCGAGCAAATCGGCTTCTACATCATCCATTTCTTCAAGGCTATCAAAACCTTTACGAACAACGACGTGGCAAGTCGTACAAGCACTTGACATATCACAAGCATGCTCAATTTTAATACCTTGCTTGAGTAAGCTCTTGCATAAATTGGCATTGTGTTCGACTTCAAATTCAGCACCTTCAGGGCAGATTTGAGCGTGAGGGAGCACTTTAATACGTGGCATATTGATCACCTATACCGTTAGTTTGAGTTTGACCAATCTTCAAGTTTTGTACCCTTTAAGGCATGGTCAATATGTCGGTTCATACGAAGTGCAGCGAATGCATCACTATGAATTTTAAGTTGTTGAACAGCATTTTCGATCGCTTCGAGTTCATTGGTTTCAAGGCGAACTTTCAAGGCTTCGGCTGCGAGGATTAGATCACGCGCTTGTTGCTGCGTTAATAAATCCGTATCTGCTTTTAAAGCCTGTTCTAAAGCTTCTAGCTCACGCTGTGCTTCAACTTTGGTTTCTTGCAAATGACGAAGTTGTTTATCTTCCTCAGCATGTTGGAAACCTTCGATAAGTAAGCGTTCAGTATCCGTTGATGACAAACCATAAGATGGTTTGATGTCGATTTTAGCTTGAACGCCAGAAGTCGTTTCTTTTGCGGATACCGTGAGAAGTCCATCAGCATCCACTTGGAACGTCACCTCAATGCGAGCTTGTCCAGCAGTCATCGGTGGAATGCCATGTAAAACAAAACGTCCTAATGAACGACAGTGTTCTACCAAATCACGCTCGCCTTGAACCACATGAATCAACATTGCTGTTTGACCATCTTGATAGGTCGTGAACTCTTGACGACGAGCCACTGGAATCGCAGTGTTACGTGAGATTAAGCGTTCAACTAAGCCACCCATGGTTTCTAAGCCAAGCGAAAGTGGGGTTACATCGAGAAGTAGCGAGCCGTCCTGACTATTTCCAATCAGTTGATTAGCTGTAATCGATGCACCAATTGCAACGACTTCATCTGGATTTATCGTACACAATGGTTCACGTTCAAATAATTCAGCGACTGCTTTTTTAACAGCATAAGAGCGTGTTGAACCACCAACTAAGACTACATTTTCAATATCGTCTAATTTAAGTTTTGCATCACGTAAAACGCGCTTACATACGCTTATGGTTTTATCGAGTGCAACTTGAATGATTGATTCAAAAGTTGTGCGGTCTAGCGTCAGGCGGTCATCTAATAGTTTTAATTCAGCAGATTCGTGATCTGTTAAATATTCTTTTGCTTGGCGAGCGGCAACAATAAAAACGGCATATTCTTCATCATTGAGTGTCTCAATATTGAGTTGTTTCTTGGCCCATTTCACGATGAGACGGTCTAGATCATCACCGCCAAGCGCAGTGTGTCCACCAGTTGCCAATACTTCAAATACACCTTGCGAAAAACGCAAAATAGACACGTCAAATGTACCGCCACCTAAATCATAAATGACGTAGTTACGATCTGTGCTCAGATTGGTTTCTTGGTCAAGACCGTAAGCAACCGCAGCAGCAGTTGGCTCATTCAACAAGCGTAATACATTTAACCCTGCAAGTTGGGCTGCATCACGTGTTGCTTGACGTTGTGCTTCATCGAAATAAGCAGGAACAGTAATGACCGCACCATTGACTGGATTATTTAGGCTTGCTTCCGCACGTTCTTTGAGCTTTTGTAAAATCTCAGCAGAAATCTCAACAGGGGTTTTACGGCCCGCAGGTGTTTCAAATGCTGGCATTTCATTTTCAGCACCAACAAGTGTGTAAGGATGTTGGAATTTAATATCGGATTGTGAACGGCCCATAAATCGTTTAACAGAAACGATCGTGTGCTTTGGATCGGTCATCATAAATGGCTTGGCTTCATAACCAAACGTTGTTGTATCCTTTGCATAATGAACAATAGAAGGTAATAACACTCTATTTTTTTCATCTTGTAGAACTTTCGGTTTTCCCGATAGCACTGTCGCCACTAAAGAGTGGGTTGTCCCTAAGTCAATGCCAATCGCAATACGGTGCTGATGCGGGGCAGTAGATTGACCAGGTTCAGCAATTTGCAAAAGTGCCATGCGTGAGTTATCCCTTGAAAATAATCGGTTAAAGCGGACTAAAAATCATCGTCTAAATCGAAGCTATCTTCTGCATCGAACATGCGATCTTCAGCTTTATCAATATCATTCATAACGCGTTGGAAGAAACGTAGCTTACGTACGGTATCGCGTGCTTCAGCCCAGTCTTCTTCTGCGTAATCGATTTTAAACTCGCGCACTAAGCTATCAATCCACTGTTGAATATCTATTTTTAAGGTGTGGAGTTGATCTGTCGATGTTGCTTCATCGAGTTGCTCACGCATTTCCAGTGCAGATTGCAAGAACTCAAAATCATTGATGGATTGATCAAGATGATGATCTTGTTTTTTTAAGCCAAGCAAATACGCAGCGCGGCTATCAACATGTGATAACACTTTATACGCTTGATTGATGTCACTGGACTTGATCAAAGCTTGATCTTTATCACTGGTCTTGTCTGGATGATATTGCTGTTGCAAACTTAAAAACTGTTTTTTTAAAGCTGCTAAATCTATATCGAGTGCTTCGGGTAATAAGAACAGCTCAAAATGATTCATGGGAGATGAATTCCGCTATTGTTAAATACGTTAAAACAGTGCGGAACACACTGTTTTGACGAGAAGAAAGAAAGGAGCGTGGAATTAAACAGTAAAGGATTCACCGCAGCCACATTCACCTTTTTGATTTGGGTTGCTAAATTCAAAGCCTTCATTTAAGCCGTTTTTCACGTAGTCCATTTCTAGACCATCGAGATAAACTAAGCTTTTAGGGTCGACAAAAACTTTAACACCAGATTGTTCGAAAATTTGATCATGTGTGTCTATGTCATCAACAAATTCGAGCACATAAGCCAAGCCGGAACAACCTGAAGTTTTCACACCAACACGAATGCCCTCACCTTTACCTCGATTTTGAAGGTAATTGCTGATATGAGCTGCAGCATTTTCAGTTAAATGGATCATGAAAACTCCAATGTTTGATCGGTCATCAATTAAGCTTTAACTTTTTTGCCGCGATAATCTTCAATCGCAGCTTTAATCGCATCTTCAGCCAATACAGAACAGTGTACTTTTACTGGTGGAAGTGCTAACTCAGTAGCAATATCAATATTTTTGATTGCTTGAGCTTGATCTAGCGTCTTGCCTTTTAACCATTCGGTTACAAGGGAGCTTGATGCAATTGCAGAACCACAGCCATAAGTCTTAAAGCGCGCTTCTTCAATAACACCATTGTCATCGACTTGAATTTGTAGACGCATGACATCGCCGCACGCTGGTGCGCCAACCATACCTGTACCTACATTTTCAGCATTTTTATCTAAAACACCAACATTACGAGGATTTTCGTAATGATCAATTACCTTTTCACTATAAGCCATGTCGCTTCTCCAAACCTCGGGGTCAGCCTAATATTAATATGAGGGTTAAAACACGTTTTTCAATTGTATGTTCAATGAATTAGTGTTCAGCCCACTCAACTGTTGAAAGATCAATACCTTCTTTATACATATCCCAAAGCGGAGAAAGTTCACGCAATTTCTCAACAGCAGCTTTGGTAATTGTTAACACGTGGTCGATATCTGCTTCAGTTGTGTACTTGCCAAAACTAAAACGGATAGAACTATGTGCTAACTCATCAGATAAACCTAAAGCACGTAAAACGTATGATGGTTCTAGTGTTGCAGAGGTACAAGCAGAACCACTTGAAACCGCTGCATCTTTTAGTGCCATCATTAGGGATTCACCTTCAACAAAGTTGAAGCTGACATTTAAATAATTTGCAACGCTTTGAGTCTGGTGGCCATTTAAAAACACTTGTTCAAGGTCTTGTAAGCCATTCCATAACTTGTCACGTAGCTGACGAATACGCGTTTGTTCTGCTTGCAGGTTTTTGCCCGCAATTTCAAAAGCTTCACCCATACCCACAATTTGATGTGTCGCTAGAGTGCCCGAACGCATACCGCGCTCATGACCGCCACCGTGCACTTGTGCTTTAAGGCGAACACGTGGACTACGGCGAACGAAGAGTGCGCCAATACCTTTAGGACCATAAATTTTGTGTGCTGAGAAACTCATTAAATCGATTTTCATGGTTGAAAGATCAATTTCAACTTTACCTGCTGCTTGAGCGGCATCAACATGGAAAAAGGTTTTGTTGGCACGTGTCAATTCACCGATCGCAGCAACGTCTGTTACTGTACCAATTTCGTTATTGACCATCATTAATGAAACAAGAATCGTATCTGGGCGCAATGCAGCCTGAACCATTTCAGGAGTAATTAAACCCGTACGTGGTTCTGGTTCTAAATAGGTGATTTCAAAACCTTGTTCTTCAAGTTCACGACAAGGATCTAACACTGCTTTGTGTTCGATTTTACTTGTGATGATGTGTTTGCCTCTTGAACCGTAAAATTGGGCAATCCCTTTTAGAGCCAAGTTGTCTGATTCAGTTGCACCTGAAGTCCAAACGATTTCGCGTGGATCTGCTTTGATTAGATTCGCAACTTGCTCACGTGCATATTCAGCTTTTTCTTCAGCTTGCCAACCATAAGCATGCGAACGTGAAGCAGGGTTACCGAAAGACCCTTCGAAGGTTAAGCATTCCATCATACGTTCCGCAACTTCAGGAAGTACGGGAGTGGTTGCTGCGTAATCAAGATAAATTGGACGTTTCATGTCAAATACCTGTAACCGATAGAAGGGCTGAATCTAAACTTACTGAATTTTGGCGGACTGCAACGGTTTGCACGTTGTCACGAGCGATTAGATCGGCAAGAGTGATTTTTGCAAGATAATCGGCAATATGGTGGGAGAGTTCTTGCCATAAGTCATGCGTTAAACACATTGCACCATTTTGGCAGTTACCTTTATGGTCGCAACGTGTCGCATCGACAGTTTCATTTACAGCTTCAATAATTGCTAGTACTGTGATTTCACTTGCTTTTCGGGCAAGGTGATATCCGCCATTTGCACCACGAACGCTTGAAACTAAGCCGTGTCGTTTGAGTTTTGCGAATAACTGTTCTAGATAAGCGACTGAGATGGATTGACGATTTGCTATTTCAGCAAGCGTGATCGTTTGTTCAGTTGGCTGCAAAGCTAAATCAAGTAGAGCAGTCACTGCGTAACGACCGCGAGTAGTAAGGCGCATGATTCGATACACATGGTTAGACTAGATGTCTAAATTTTATGAATTCCGACTAAAATAGTCAAGTTTTTTAATTGCCATTGTGCAGGTGAAAAGTAAATTAACTTGGATTTATTGTATCCACGCATTATAAACAAAAAAAGCAATAAAAATAAAGCTCAATACAGCGAAGCCGAGATTGATCAAACGTTGCCGTTTTTGTAGACGGAGAATACGATTTTGATGTTGCTTTACCTCTACAAGTAATGTGTTGATTTCGGAACGTTGTTGATCAATTTTGTCGAGTAATGGAGCAATACGATGCTGCGACGCAATTGTATCTGCATCATCACCAAAGCTGTTCAACCATTGTTTCCAGTTAACCAATATGCTCGATAAAGTGAAATGAGGAACTAAATCGGTAAATTGTTCAGCGAGCGTTGCATCGCCTAAAATACGCATATTGTTAATACTACGTTGATTGTTAAACACAAAGATTTTAATAAGATCGATAAGTGTGCTATTAATTTCTAAATCTACTTTTCGATCGAGTGCTTTCATATCAAACAACAGGCCTTTTTCTGTGAATTGAATATAAAAGTCAAAGAAAGGAATGTAGCTGTTAATACGAATCGTAATTTTTTGATCAATTAACTTTTTTGCTTGCAAGCGTAGTGCAGCATCATGTGTGAGGATGAAAGAGAAAAAAGTTTCTAAAACAATGATGACAATGTTTAGCAACAAATGTGGGTGTTTATGTCTTTGTTGCGTATCACGCATAAGTCTCTTTTTCCTTACCAGTTAGTCCAAAAAACAAAGCCTGTAAACTTGAGTATCCTTACTCAACTGTTAAAAACAATTTACACGACTATATTGCTTTGTAGAACAGTTTTTTAAAACGATCAAGTCCTAATTTTGATATTATAAAAACATTTTTATGGTTAAATACGACATGTTGTTTGTAAAGTGCTTAGGAGTAATGGTTCATGGATAAGGCAAGTAGAGAAAATGTGAGTGAAGAAACAGAGGCAGGAACTAAGCTAAAATCAAAGAGTTCCAAGAAATCGGCACTCGATTTTAAAAAATACACACAACAAATTTGGCTAGCAGGTTTAGGGGCTTTTTCTCGCGCTGAGGAAGAAGGAAATAAATTATTCGACTCATTGGTTAAAGTTGGCGAAGAGTTGGAGTCAAAGACAGTAGATTTTGCTGACAATACTGTAGGTAAGGTTACAGAAAAAGCAAAAGAGTCTGTCACGGATACCAAAGATAAGGTTGAAAAGATTTTAGATAGTGGGGTGAATCACTCTTTAAATCGAATTGGATTAGTGACGCCGAAGGATCTTCAGCATATCGAACAGTTATTGGTGCAACTACATATTAAAGTCGACGCTTTAATCGAAGAAAATGATCAACTTAAGGCTAAATTGAATAAAAAGTAAAAAAATTGCGAGCAACTCGTCCGTTTATGTCGTATTTCGGTATTTATTTTAATTAAAAGGTCTTTCTAGTATTGCGTTCTCCCCTAAAGCATTGCTATAAAGGCTGCATGGCCTTTTAAACTATAGCCTTGGATCTTAACAAACGATATTAAGAGGATATTTTTTATCATGAATAAATCAGAATTAATTGATGCGATCGCTGAAAAAGGGGGAGTGTCTAAGTCGGATGCTGGTAAGGCACTTGACGCGACAATCGCATCAATCACTGAAGCACTTAAAAAAGGTGATACGGTTACTTTAGTTGGTTTCGGTACTTTTAGCGTAAAAGAACGAGCTGCACGTACTGGTCGTAATCCTAAAACTGGTGAAGAGCTTCAAATCAAAGCAAGCAAAGTACCTAGCTTCAAAGCTGGTAAGGGTTTAAAAGATTCGGTTGCGTAATCTTTCTAAATCAATAAACGCACCATTTTGGGTGCGTTTTTTATTTATCGAATGAAAAAATTAATTTGATCCTCATTCGGCATTCATTCACTTTGGTTTTTCAGTTAAAATTGCCCCGAAATAAAATATTGGAATACTTATGGAATCATTTCGTACAGTCATTAAGGGTTGGCTTGGCAAAGTCCTATTAGTTTTGTTTTTGACCCCTTTAGCACTTGTAGGTATTGAAGGATATTTTAGTGGCGGCAATAGAGTAGATGTTGCCAAATCGGTAAATGGTCAGGATATTTCTAAGAAAGAATTAGAAAGTGCGATCAAAAATTATAAAGATCAATATTTATCTTTGGTTCAGGGCGATGAGTCACTGTTAAATCTTCCTGTTATTCAGGAAAAAGCATTAGATGCACTTGTTGCACGTAGTTTGTTGTCGCAACAAGCAGATAAATTAGGTATCTCTTTAAGTGATGTGCAGCTTGAGCAAATGTTGGCTCAACAGCCTGGTTTTCAGGAAAATGGAAAATTTTCTCAACAATTATACGAAAACTATTTACGCTCTGCTGGCATGACCAATCAGGGCTTGATCGCGAGTCTGCGCCAAGATCATGCTTTGAAGATGGTTTCATCAACGCTGATGGAGTATGCATTGGTCAGTCAGTCTGATTTGCAGCAATTAGCAAATCTGCAAACAGAACAGCGCACATTGCATTTAGCAAGTATCAAATTAGATGACTACAAGAAAGGGGTAACAGCGACAAACCAAGAAATCACTGATTACTACAACAAGCATAAAAATGAATTTAAGCAAGTTGCA
Organism: Acinetobacter sp. NIPH 1852; assembly: GCF_022549455.1. Taxonomy (NCBI): domain Bacteria; kingdom Pseudomonadati; phylum Pseudomonadota; class Gammaproteobacteria; order Moraxellales; family Moraxellaceae; genus Acinetobacter; species Acinetobacter sp. NIPH 1852. Next base: position 185,063 of record NZ_JAKZGG010000003.1, read on the forward strand.
AGTGTTGATGTGGATTATGTGGTTCTAAGTCCAGCGTTGCTTCCTCAAGCAAATCTAGCAGTAACAGAGGCAGATTTAAAACAAGCTTATGCAGCATTTGTGGAAAAACAACAAAAAGATGTAAAGCGTGAAGTTAAGCATATCTTGATTACTGCTGATGAGCGCGGTGATGCTGCTGCTCAAAAGCTTGCGAATGACGTTTATGCCAAAATCCAAGCAGGGATGACATTTGCGCAAGCAGCGGCACAATTCTCTGATGACCCTAGCTCAAAAGGGCAAGGTGGTTTGGTTGAAGCTTATGCGCCTGGTGCTTTCTCAGCTGATTTTGACAGTGCTGTAAATGGCTTGAAAAATGGACAAATTTCTAAACCTGTAAAAACGCAGTATGGTTACCATATTATTGAGACAAATGCACCAGAAGCAAACATTCCATCGTTTGAATCTGAAAAAGCACGTTTAACCGCAGAAGTTGAAAAAACTAAGATTGCTAACTTGTTTAGTGACACGGTCAATAACCTAAATGAAATGGTTGTAGGCGGTGACTCTTTAGATGTGGTTGCGCAAGAGGTTAAGGGTGCGCGTATTCAATCTGCTAAAACAGTGACTTTAGCAACACAAGATCCAGTGTTAAGTGATTTAAGTGTTAAAGCAAAACTGTTTAGTGATGATGTGAAAAATGGTGATCGAAATGCATCATCTAGTATCCAATTGGCGAATGGGGATAGTATTTGGATCAAAGTTCGTGATTATCATCCAGCAGGTACGAAACCTTTGACGCAGGTCACAGCAGAAGTGAAGGCGAAAGTGATTGAAGAGAAGGCTTATAAAGCAGCCCAAGCAAAAGTTGCGACAACCTTAGCTGACTTTAAGACTCAATCGGCTGCCAAAGTGATTGCAAAATCACAAGTGACTTTTGAAAATGCAGGTACATTTGCACGCTCTCAAGGCTTGAAACGTGCGATTGAGCGTGCTGCTTTTAGTCTTGCAGCACCAAGCAAAGACGGGATGTGGTCTGCAACGGCGACGAAGCTACCAAACGAGCTGGTGATTGTCGCGGTTTCAAAAGTTGATAGCAGTATAGCAAGTGGTTTGCCAGCAGAAGAGTTGAAAGAGTTGAAACAGCTTTATCAGCAGTTCCGCGGACAACAAATTTTGGATGACTATACTGAATATTTAAAATCGCAAGCGGAAATCAAATAAGTTTGATTGAAGTAAAAAAGCCAGTTTTAAGAAAACTGGCTTTTTTTATGCAGTGATGAAAATTATTTCTTTTGGATAAATTTAGCTTCTTCTGATTGCGGGTATTGAGCCAACAACTTGGTTTTGTATTGATTGGCTTGTGCTGTATTTTTATCCACTTCATTTGCGATGCTATACAGTTGATATAGTGCGCGAGACGCTCTAGCAGAGTTTGGATAATTATTTACGACGGTATTATAGTTTTGTTTGGCAGCAGTATAGTTGGCTGGAGTAATCGCGAGATAAAACTCTGCCAGCCAAAAATATGCATTCCCAATATAAATTCCGTTGGGATGGTTTTTAATGAAATTTTGCATCGGCTGAATGGCTTGTTTCGCGCCACCTTGTTTGTATGCATCTAGTGCCACCGTATACGCGGCTTTTTCTAACTCTAGTTGATTGTTTGCATTGATATTGGCTGCTGCTGCACTTGGTTGAGGCTGCGCTTCAACAGGTGTGCTTGCAGTAACGGTATTTGAAACGGGTTGCGAAGCATCAATCGGTTCGTCTGCATGTTCCTCAGGAGGATCAATCTTCTGAGATAGTAATTCTAAACGTTGATCTAAATCAGTATAGCGATTTGTGAGTTCTTTTTTGAGTTGCTCAATGGCATTGTCATGCTCTTCGAGTTGACCGCGCAACTTACGAACTTCTTCTTCGAGTCTTTGATTCTTCTGGATGAGATCCCAGTTTAAGTTTGAACCTACGTTTGCGGTATTGCCAGTATTGGCAGACTGTTGGCTTAATGCTCGAGATTCAATTGGGACATTGGCATATAAATGTGCACTGCTGAGTAAGGCAACAAAAAGTACAGAATGCTTCTTTAGCATGAAAATTTATCCATTAAGTTGAAAAATAAAGCTGTGAGCGAACAAGTCTTCATTCTTTACATGTAACACAGCGAATATAGGTTCTGATTAAGTCATTAAAACAGCAACTCGTTTAAATGCAATAAGCATTTACAATCTTCAAGCACTTTTGCTAGGAATCGGCTTATTATTGTTCAATGTTTATACATCTTTTGAAAATGGATGATTAACACGATGGTAATTGATGAGGAATTAGACGGTTGAGCTAAAAACTCACTGAAAAACAGAGACAAGTCTTGCAACTCAAATAAAAATCTCTATACTTTGTCTTGCAATGGTAGCCCTGCTGGTAGCTTCGCAATTGTACTCTACGAACCCCGCCAGGACCGGAAGGTAGCAACGGTAGTAGAATTATGATGTGCCGAAGTCATGCTGGTAGGGTTGCCACCATTTTTTTATTTCTACTTATTCTTCATCGCTCGTTCGAGCAATCGCTTTTAGAATCACATCAATATCAAAACCTCGATACTGTAAAAAACGAATCTGCTTTGCCTTGATTTTTGGATCCTTGGTAATTTCTTGTCCAAATTTTTTGATCTTTAGTTGATACGCTTGCTCAAGCCAATTAACTTCATTTAATTCATCTGTAATCAGTTCAGCATCGAGTTGTTTGCTTTTTAGCGCCTGTTTAATGCGCTGTAAACCTTTTCCTTTTCGAATTTGGCTTGCAAGTGTGAGTTCGGCTACACGTTGATCACTCTGATAGTTTTGCTGCGCTAATTCTGCAACTAAAGCATTCACTTCTGCTGGGTTAGCTGCATATCGGTTGAGACGCTCAATGAGCTCAGCCTGTGAATAATCACGGCGAGTCAATAGAGCAAAAGCATAGGAGCGGAGTCTTTGTCCTGTGAGTGTTTTAGGCTTCTCTGACTTATGGGTGTTAAACATTCTTTCCCTCTGAAATAAAAACGCCCCGAAGGGCGTTTTGGCTTAGCTTTCTAACAAATCCGGTTCTTTTTCATCTTCAGTTTGCACTGTTTCTTTATTTTTGGTTAAAAGCAGTTCACGAATAAGCTTCTCGATCTCTTGAGCGATAAGCGGATTCTCTTCAAAATGACGAATCACGTTGTTTTTACCTTGGCCGATCTTGTTGCCCTTGTATGAATACCATGCACCTGCTTTTTGGACAATTTCTTGTTGAACCGCTAGATCAACAAGTTCACCCAATTGGTTGGTGCCTTTGCCATACATGATCTGGAAAACAGCTTCTCTAAAAGGCGGCGCCATTTTGTTTTTAACAACTTTAACTCTTGTTTCATTACCCGTAATTTCATCACCTTCTTTGACTGCACCGATACGACGAATGTCTAAGCGAATAGACGCATAGAATTTAAGCGCATTACCACCTGTTGTGGTTTCAGGGCTACCAAACATTACACCAATCTTCATACGAATTTGGTTAATGAAGATCACCATGCAGTTCGAGCGTTTTGCATTACCTGTGATTTTACGTAAAGCCTGACTCATCAAACGCGCTTGTAAGCCCATGTGAGAGTCGCCCATTTCACCTTCAATTTCTGCTTTTGGAGTAAGGGCAGCAACCGAGTCGACAACGATCATGTCAATCGCACCCGAGCGAACGAGCATGTCTGCGATTTCTAAGGCTTGTTCGCCATTGTCTGGTTGAGAAACCAGTAGGTTATCAATATCTACACCGAGTTTACGTGCATATTCAGGATCTAGAGCATGCTCAGCATCGATAAATGCACAGGTACCGCCAGTTTTTTGACATTGTGCAATGGCTTGCAATGTCATGGTGGTTTTACCAGATGATTCTGGGCCGTAAATTTCGATGATACGACCTTTAGGTAATCCACCAATCCCTAATGCGATATCTAGCGTTAGAGAACCTGTAGAAACAGCTTCAACTGCTAGTACCGTATTATCGCCTAAGCGCATTACTGTATTTTTGCCAAACTGTTTCTCAATTTGGCTCAATGCAGCTTGTAGCGCTTTGCTTTTATTATCATCCATCTCAAAACCTCAAAACTTTATCTTCTTAACGACTAACCCAAGTGGATGTATTGAATCTCAACTTGTTGGGACTTGAGTATAGTGGCAGATTCTAGTGGTTTATTCTACATCGTATCTGTGTCTATGCGACACGAGATGACGCACCTATAATTCGGAAATTTTACTCGTCAGGGAATGTCCATGATTGCGTATTTTCCTGTTTAAAACGATTGATATCTCGACGATCTTTTTTACTCGGTCGATGATCTGGTCGGGCTAGATTATGCAATTTTCGCTGTGAGGCTTGCAACTCTCGTTTTTCGATACTTTCAGTGGTTTCTTCATAAAGTTGCTGTGCCATTGGCGCGCCACCGCGTACAGCTGAAAGGGCTTTGACTAGTACAGTTTTCTTCTCAAAACCTTGTTGAATGGTGAGTTGCATCCCAACACGCACATCTCTTGATACTTTGACGCGCTCATTGTTGTGATGTATTTTTCCGCCTTCTATGGCAGCTTTAGCGATTGAGCGAGTTTTAAAGAAACGTGCAGCCCAAAGCCATTTATCAATCCGCATGGCATCCATGCTTGTTGGTTCATGCTGTTTTGGCATCTATTACCTGTGCGTTTTCAAGATAATCAAAGAGTTCAGTTAAATGGTCAAGGGCAGGATATGGTAGCTCAGTTGCGACTCTTGCAGCTTTACTACTAGAGGGTTGTAAGATACTAAATAACTGGGTGATACCAAAATTTTCTGCACCTTTAAGCACTGCAGCGGTATCATCTATAAATACCGCACGAGCAGGATCAAAAGGGTGAAGTTGTTGAAGCTTCTGCCAAAATTCTACATCTTCTTTGGCGTAGCCTAACTCCTCGCTACTGATCATTAATTCAAAGTAAGGGCTAAGTTCAACATTTTCAAGTTTAAGCTGTAATCCAGCCCGATCAGCATTGGTCAATAACCAGCAACGATAACCTTGCGCAGTCAGCTTTTCGAGAAGTTGATGGCAACCAATACGCGCTTGGATTTTATCTCGATGCTCATATTGTAGTTGCAATACATCAACACCGACTTTAGCCGTCCAATATGCCGAAGAATACCAAGATAGTGTATGCTTATGTTGTTGGTAGAATTGAAATAGTGTCTGTTGACTTTGCTCAATGCTGCATTGATGGACTTGAGCGTGGCGCTCAGGCAAACAATGATTCCAGATAAAATCATCAAAAGCTAAATCAAGTAATGTGCCATCCATATCAAACATGATCGTTGGCTGCTGTAAATCTGAATATGACATAAGGTTGATCTATGTTTATTAAAACGCTTGCCCCACAAGATCACATCATCTTGCAACTTGTTCCAATTATGGCGCAGGCCAGTCAAATATTACTGGAAGAATATCAAAATTATTGTGCGGGTGGTGAGTTTAATATTCAGGAAAAAAGTGATGATTCTCCTGTGACACAGGCAGATTTGAAAGTAAATCACTTTATATTGAAGCGTTTAGCTGAAATTAGCCCTGATTTACCTGTTTTATCAGAAGAAAGTGATTATTCAGCACGACAAGCATGGCCACGTTGTTGGATGCTTGACCCATTAGATGGTACCAAAGAGTTTATTCATGAACGTGATGAATTTACCATTAATCTCAGTTTGATTGAAAATCATCAGACCACATTTGCGATCATCGCTGTGCCATGTGAGCAAGTGATGTACATTGGTTATCATTCACAACTTCCATATAAATACAGTTTTAGCCGCCAAGAATGGTTTCAATATCAAATTGAAAAACATGATAATACAGCACCGATTCAGGTAGGGCTGAGCCACAATAGTAAAAACCCCAAATATAAAAATTTTATTGAACCGATTTTGCAGCAGCATGAAGTGATTCGTCGTGAAGCGGGGAGTGCATATAAGTTTTGTATGATGCTAGAGGGAGAAATTGATATTTATCCGCGCTTTCATCCAACTTCTGAATGGGATACCAGTTCGGGGCAAGCCTTCTTAGAAAGTATTGGTGGTGGATTAATGACCTTGGCTGGAAAGCCATTTTTATATAATCAGCGTGAAACGGTATTGAATGGCGGTTTTATCGCATTTAGGGATCAGGATTGCAAAATGATTGCTTATGATGCTTTGAGTCATTCGGGCATTTTAGATTGAGAGTTATTTAGCTCATGCTATAGTGGAATAGATTTCACTTTTTGATGTTAAATATGGCCCTGCATTTATTGCCGAAAAGTATGTTTGAAGCAATTGATCTGCTCCCCAATGCTTCAACACCTGTGACTTTGTTTACTCGCCATTCTTTGCGTGAATTGCTGAGTGGACAAGGTTTGGCAGGATATGATCTGCAGTTGACTGAATCTGGACGTGATTTGGCTTATGCATGGGGAGAGTATTTAATTCAAAATACAGATCGCGTCATCCAACATTGTATTTCTAGTCCGATTCAACGTTGTGTTGATACAGCCGCTTTAATGATTGAAGGTGCCGATGGAGTACATAAAGCAATAAATACCCATACCATTGAAATCGTAGAACAACGTTTGCTGGTAGAGCCCGGAAGTTTTGTTTTGGATATCCAACAAGCCGCGCCATATTTTCGTAAACAAGGCGCATTGGGCTTTATTAATAGTTTTGTCAATAATGCCTTGCCAGGAATGAAACATCCAATAACGGGCGTGTTTGATGTACTGGAGCTGCTATATCACACACATCCAACCCATCATAACGGTTTAAGCTTGGCAGTCAGCCATGACACCATCCTTGCGGCTATCATTGCTGTCATTTCAGGTAATAATCAAATTGAACAAACCGACTGGCCTGAGATGATGGAGGGCTTATTTGTGTGGTTTGAGGGTGAGGACTTTGCGAGCAGCAAATTGAAATGGATTTGGCGAGGTAAGCAACAAGAGTTGATCATTGAGCATTTTCAAAATAAATAAAATCTATATTGGTTGATCAGGCATCATTCGTATAGAAGTTTTTATCTCTTTTAAATTTAAAAATTAATTAACAGCGATAAAATTAAGCTGATATTATAAATAAATATATGATTTTATTGAATTAACTATTTCACAAAATTTATCACTAACGATAATTCATTGTATTTTAATTTGGGGAATGTGATGCAATTGCGACTTAAGTATTTAACAGCTTGTCTACTTCCAGTTATGTTGCTGGCTTGTGGTGGTGGAAGTGGGGAAACAAAAAGTGCAGCTGGGGATGATAAAAGTACGATTCCTTCTGTATTGGATAAATATCCAGAATCGAATCGGGATATGATTGATGAGACCACTTTGGGTTTTTATGATTATGACAAATTGGGTCAAACTCGAACTTTACGAAACGATTTAAATGGCAGTTTTGCAGCGATGGTTCAGTTTGCACAAAACCATGTAGTCAATCCAAATAACAATGAAAAAGACTATATGCCACGGCTGACCAGTGAAAAGGAGGCTTTGTTGCTGGTATCCCCATTAGTAGAAATGGGGGAAATTCAGGCTTTAGACGCCGAAATTTATTATGAAAATAAACTTTTAAGAACGATTCGTTTAACCGAACCTTCGCAAATTGCTGCATCGGATCAATCCAATTCTGATGGACGCCCAGCAGTGAGTTATTCAAAACGTGCATGGACTGCTGCTTTAAAGTGGGATGAGATTCGGGCAGGTTTAAGTATCAAAGTCATAGATCCATTCAATCAGCGAAATGGTGATCTACGTGCAGAAGATCTTGATTTCGCAGCACCTGCTGAGCTAGTTGTACAAAATATTCGTTTGGGTCTGCTAACTGATCCGCCGAAATCAAATGGTCATTATATGTTGTTAGCATCTGAGAAAGCTGGAACGGACTATTTCCAAACCATTCCAGCTGCTCGCATGATTGTAACGAAGTACGATGACCTTAAACTTGATAAAGTCATGGTTGCAAGTGGTGTTATTTACGATACTGCCAGTGCTACTCAGGGTGATGTCTATAGTGGTGATATGCGTGAGAACACAGCTAAATCAACCTTCGGTGTAGGTATTAACTTAGCGAACTGGGGCGTGACCAGTGCATCGATGGCAAGTCAAGAACAACCACAACTTACTCAAAGCGTGATCGCGCATTATGCGCGCGGAAAATATAGCAATGGCGATGTCACACATGGTTTAAGTGGTGGTAATGGCATGCTGACGCTAATTGATTCTGTGGGCAATGAGTTTAGCCATGAAATTGGTCATCATTTTGGATTAGGGCATTATCCAGGTTCGGTTGGTGAGAATATGTTTTGGGCAGCCCATCATGCCGATAGTGGTTGGGGGTATATTGCCTTTAGAAATAAGATGCGTAGTAATTTAAATTGGACCACGACAAATCTTGGCGATGGTAATAATGGTGTACCCAATTTTTTGAATAAATATGCTTATGGCTGGGATGCTATGTCTGGCGGGGCAACGACCAGTAGTATTTCTAAATATACACATTATACGGGCTATAGCACTTATTCAAAAATTCAACCTGCACTTGATCGTTATGTTTGGGATGTGAACTCTCCAACGGGTTATAAAAAATGGAATTCAGCCACTCGAATCATGGAGGTTATTCAACCTAAAACACCACGTTCATCAAATGTTTGGTACAACAGGGCTGATGGAAACTATTTAAAGCCACGATTATTTGGGGTACCTGTTTATACGATTTTGGGCGGGTATGATCCAGATAATCAGATTGGATTGATTTATCCTGCGGCAAAAGGCAACTGGGGTAATGTATTTGATTTGCCACAGGTTGATCCAAGTAATGTGACAGCGAATTGTTGGCTCAATATTCAGTTCGCAAAAGGGAGTCAAAATATTGCTCTAGCGCCGCAACGGGTAAATGCAAATAGTCATGCAAATAAATTCCATATCAACCTTGCACAAAGTGATGCTCCACAGAAAGTAAATTTATATTGTAAAAAAGACAATCAAGCAGCCACTTTGCTGTCAACAATGATTGTGCCGATGAACGATATAACGACTGTAGCGCCTTATGTTGAAATAGGTAAAGCAAAGGGCTATTCCGCTTTAAGAGCAATTGAATTGCCACAATTTGAGCAGGCGCTACTCGAAAATAAAGGGAAAGCTGTGGTGAGCTTATCTCCAGAGTCAAAGTTACTTTTTGATTCGTATCATCCATTTAAAGATCAACTTTCAGTTGCTGCTCAAAATGAAATGTCTCGATATATTCAACAACAGACAACTTTGAATCGGTTAAATCGCTGGATGAGTCTTTATCACGAAGAACTAAGCAATCTCGATGCTGACGCAGTGAGTGCCTTTCATTTATTTGTTGAAAAGCTTGGATTAAAAAGTGACTTTAATCTGAATTCGGCTGTGACTTTGATGAACCGAACGCATTGTCTAAAAGCGGAACAATTAGAAAATGGCAAGTTAAATGTATTTATCAGTGCTGCAAGCGGCTGTATTGGGGATGATGCTGAACAGTGGATATATGATGCTCTAGGCAAAATTCACAATAAAAAATATGTGGACCAATGTTTAACAACGACAGCAGGCAATGTAATCAATCTCATGTCATGTGGTCGTGATCTGAGCACTCAGGTTTGGTCGATGGACTTATCATCCCAAACAATTAAGCAAGCTAATCAATGTTTTGATTTGGAGGGTGGCAATCTAATAAATCAACGTGCACGGTTAATTCGTTATGCTTGTACGGGTGGAGCAAATCAAAAGTGGACTATTCCTGCTGTTAACCATAGTTTAATGCTCACGGGGCTTTCAGCGAAAAACTTAGCGCTAGTAACCTCATTATCGGTCAGTCCTTGATACCTTTGGGGATTGTTCGGGTAGTAGTCGTTTGATATATGGCTCTTTATAAATATTACGATTGCTTTTGGTGATAAAGCGAAGATTAGACCTATTGAAATTTCAATAGGTCTTGCTTATAAAAATAAAGAATTTGCTTTTAAAAATCATTTTTATTCGTCATTATATGAAAATAAAAAGAGAAATTAGACACATAACTGGATAAAAATATGTCATTAAACACGATTTATTTGTGGGAGCCTGAAATTTTCACAGGTAAAGTTCCCTCAGAAGATAACTCACATCAAGTGGCATTTGAATTACATCAACAATATAGCCATATTCCTAGTCATGGCAAAACACTACGGGCATGGCTTTCACTGTTCGCGGATAAAATTTGTGACCCACAAAATCAATCTTTTTTTCCTGAACAAACCCAGCAATGGATTCAGAGCATTAAAGAAGAATTCTCACAAAATATCTGCGCCATTATTCAATTAAAAGCGTTAGCTCAAGATGCACAGAATGATGCAGTGTACCGCGTGTTTTATGAGGCGGTACGTGAAACTGGGGTTGGCTTTTATGAGCCAAATTATAATGTGTGGGCAATTGGTGAATTGCAATCGCCAGAAAATGCAGTTGAACAAATGCTGCAACCTTATCTACTAGAACCATTAGAGGTTCAACAAACAAAGCAGCTCGATGCTCAACCTATATTGGCTTGGGAAGATGGACATTTTCAAGCACCGAAAACGATGCCAGAGGCTGAACAACTCATTACCCATTGGTTTGAGCAGCAAGCCTATACCAAGGACTTGCAACTTGATGTTTTTAATATTGCACATGACTTTATTGCTAATTGGGGAAACTTAGGACGTCCTGAATTGGCTTTAGATACGGGCTATCGCTGTTTCCTGCTAACGCAAAAGCAAGCTGGTGTTTTTTATCAGTTAAAAATGGTGCTAAGAAAACTAACAGTGAGTCCAATGCTATCCTTTGCAATGGATTTTACCGACTATTTTATTCCTCAACACTTACAGGAACAGTTACCTGAGCGTTTAATTTTCCGTTTACGTTCTATGGATATTTATCAGTGTTTAACGTCGGGTGAGCGTGCTGATGTGTGTTTTAGCTTGATTGGGCGATGGGATAGTGAAGCCGATATTCAGGATTTTTTTAGAAATCTAAATGCGTATATCAATTTTATCTTTTTTCATTTGGGGCAAGGACGACTGCAAGCTCTACAGGCTTGGGCTTATGGCGATATGCCGCCAGATATAAAGATTGATTTGGATTTTCGCTTTGAGCTGATGATGATTGCTTTGAGTCAAGATACAGTGCAATTAGAGCGGTGCTATCAGAACCATAAAGTATTACTTACACAGAATAAAGCGCGTGCGCATGATTTGGGCTTATTGGAAGAAAGTTATAAGTTCAGTCAAAAGCTGATGAAAATAGTAAAAGATGAGGGTACGGGGCTACAGCCTTATATCAAAAATTAAAGACAATAAAAAAGCCCGAAAACGGGCTTTTTTACTTGCATCAAATTAGTTAGCCAAAGCTTTAACTTGTGCGTTTAAGCGGCTCTTATGACGAGCTGCTTTATTTTTGTGGATGATGCCTTTGTCAGCCATACGGTCGATTACTGGAACAGCTGTTTTGTAAGCTTCTGAAGCAACTGTATAGTCACCAGCAGCGATCGCATTTACTGTACGCTTGATGTAAGTACGAACCATAGAACGCAAGCTTGCGTTGTGTTTGCGTGCTTTAACGTTTTGACGAGCACGTTTTTTAGCTTGAGCAGAGTTTGCCACTCGTGCACTCCTTAAAAATAAGTTGGTCTGGGCGGGCTGAAGTTAAAACCAAATAATTGGCAACATTCACCAGCCCGTAAACAAGTGGCATATTTTGAGGAAACTACGCCCCGAAGTCAAGCCTTGTAATGTTTTTAAGTGCATTTAACAGATGATAATCGCACAAGAAAACGTTACATTAATCTAAATGATGAATTGGAAGAACTATAAATGAGCATCGGTGATAAAAAAGCAATCGTAATTGGTGCAACTGGTTTGGTAGGTCAGGCCTTGGTCAATGAGTTACAGCAGTCTGATGAATTTCATTCTGTCACTGTGGTTGTACGTAAAAAATCAGATATATTAGACGCTTATCCTAAAGTTACGCAGCTTGTTGTAGAAGATTTACTTTTACTCAATGATGAGGATGTCAATGCTTATACCCATGCGTTCAGTTGTCTGGGAAGTACGATCAAACAAGCGGGATCAAAACAAGCATTTTATGCAATAGACTACGAAATTAACGCTCATTTTGCTGATTTAATTCAGGATAAAAATATTCATTTTTTAATTGTGAGTGCCTTAGGAGCGAATGCTAATTCACCAGTTTTCTATAATAAAGTTAAAGGTGAGCTAGAAGATTACTTAAAAAGCTTATCTATTTATAAGCTATCTATTTTCCAACCTTCGCTTTTAATTGGTAAACGCAGTGAGATGCGTTTTGTAGAAGATATGGCACAAACCTTATTTAAATTGGTTGAAAAAAAATGGACGAAACCGTTTAAATTTAAGCCTGTAACCGCTGAGCAACTGGCGCATACTATGCTTGTTTCAGCTTTGACCCAAACTGCGGCTTTTAAGCTGTACGATAATTTGAGTATACAACAAACCCAATAATGGAGAACTTCAGTGACAACAGCAGCTTTTGTAACGTGTGATTTGTTAGATGATAATCCTGAAAAAGACTTACAAGTAGTAACGCCATCGATGGATGGTAAGTTTTTTAAAAGTTATGGTGCACGTAAGACTTTTGGTGGGCAAATCGTAACGGTGAAGTGTTTTGAGGATAATTCACGAGTAAAAGAGCTTTTAGCAACAGAGGGTACTGGAAAAGTATTGGTTGTTGATGGTGGTGCTTCGATGCGTTGCGCATTGATGGGTGACTTGATCGCTGAATCTGCTGTAAAGAACCACTGGAATGGTGTGGTGATATACGGTTGTGTACGCGATGTGGATGCAATAGCAGAGCTTGATTTAGGTGTGCATGCATTGGCTGCAATTCCGCAAAAAAGTAACCGTAAGGGCATAGGTGAAGTTGATATTGCACTGTATTTTGGTGGTGTGACGATCAATTCTGGTGATTATATCTATGCGGATAATAATGGAATCGTGATCGCAAAAGAAAAACTGACCGACTGCTAAAAGGATCGCGCTATGCTTAAAATGGTGAATCATCAATTTAAGGTTTTACAATCTGTACTCGCAACGCTGATAGAGGGTGGACGTGGAGTATCAGGAACTCCATTTCCGAACCAACCAACAAATTCTATTAAGCTATATGAGTTCGAAGGTTCACCATTTTGCCGTCGTGTCCGTGAAGTTATTACCTTATTGAATTTAGATGTGGAAATTTATCCATGTCCTAAAGGTGGTCAAAAATATCGTAAGATCGTAAAAGAAAAGGGTGGAAAAAGACAGTTTCCATTTTTGATTGATGAGAATACTGGTGATCAGCTTTATGAATCACAAGAAATTATTCATCATCTTTTTAAGCATTATGGAAAAACAGGGCAGACGCCGAAGAAATTTAGTCATTATCCTAAGCTTCCTTATGTGTCGACTCTAGCGACTGTTGCCAATGCAGCACGTGGTGTTTGGATTAATAAACAGATTATTGATCGTCCTGAACCTGAGCAATTATTGGAGTTGTGGAGCTTTGAGGCGAGTCCATATACACGTTTGGTTCGAGAAGTTTTAACTGAATTAGAGCTGCCTTATATTTTGCGTAATGTGCCCAAAGAGCGTTGGCAAGATATGGGACCAGCGATATTACGTTTAAAACCGGGGCAATATATTCCATTGCCAAATGGTAAGCGTGAAAAAGCCGTTGAAGTGATGGGGCGGGATATTCAAGTACCTTATTTGGTCGATCCAAATACAGGCGTGAAAATGTTTGAATCAGCCAAGATTGTTGAATATCTGAAAAAGCAGTACGGAAAATAAAATAAATGATTGAAAGGCATCTTTTAGAAGATGCCTTTTTTATTGATGTATAAAAAAAGCTGAATCAAATGATTCAGCTTTTTTGAACAGCTTAGAAATTATTTTTCAATAATTGCGGTTACACCTTGACCACCAGCAGCACAGATCGAAACGAGTACACGACCTGAACCCTTTTGATTCAATAATTTAGCAGCAGTTGCGATGATGCGACCGCCAGTTGCAGCAAATGGGTGACCAGCCGCTAAAGAAGAACCTTTAACGTTAAGTTTGCTCATGTCAATTGAACCCAAAGGTGCGTCTAAACCTAAACGCTCTTTGCAGAATTTCTCATCTTCCCAAGCCTTCAAAGTAGAAAGAACTTGTGATGCAAAAGCTTCGTGGATTTCATAGTAGTCGAAATCTTGAAGTTTAAGACCAGCACGCTCAAGCATACGTGGAACGGCATAAGCAGGAGCCATCAACAAGCCTTCTTTCTTACCTACGAAATCTACCGCAGCAGTTTCAGAGAAAGTTAAGTAAGCAAGGACTTCGTGACCATTCGCTTTAGCCCACTCTTCAGAAGCTAAAAGAACACAAGAAGCACCATCAGTAAGTGGAGTAGAGTTACCTGCTGTCATCGTCGCAGCTTCGCCCTTTCCAAATACTGGTTTTAATTTAGCTAATTTCTCAGCAGTAGAGTCAGCACGTAAATTGTTATCACGGCTTAAACCCATAAATGGTGTGATTAAGTCATCGAAGAAACCTTCTTCATATGCTTTTGCCATTTTTTGGTGAGAAGAAGCAGCAAGTTCGTCTTGTGCTTCACGTGCAATATTCCATTCTAATGCTGTGATTGCAGCATGATCACCCATTGCAAGACCAGTACGTGGCTCACCATTTTTAGGTGCATCCATCAAATCTTTTAGATTGATTTTAGAGAGTGCTTTTAAACGATCTTTACCTGTTTTAGCGATGTTCAGCTCAAGTAAAGCTTTACGTAAACCATCACCGAAAGCGATAGGCGCATCAGAAGTTGTATCTACACCACCTGCGATACCGACTTCGATTTGACCTAGCGCAATTTTGTTTGCAACAAGGAATGCAGCTTGTAAACCAGTACCACATGCTTGTTGAATGTCAAAAGCAGGCGTTTCTGGTGCAAGTTGAGTGTTTAAAACACATTCACGTGTCATATTAAAGTCACGGCTGTGCTTTAATACAGCACCGGCAACCACTTCACCTAAACGCTGACCTTGTAGGTTAAAACGTTCAACTAAACCATTTAATGCAGCCGTTAGCATATCCATATTAGAGGCTTTAAAATAAGCGCCATTTGAGCGAGCAAATGGAATACGATTACCGCCAATAATGGCTACACGACGAACATTGTTTTGGCTCATGGTTTTTTTATCCTGTTGAACAGAAGGTTTGGTTACTTTAGCTGTAGCAGCTTTTGTAGATGTAGCAGATGCAGTGCTTTTGGTACTACGACTAGCTGAACGAACGCGCGTCGTTTTAGTTGCCGTACTTGCTGCTTTAGGAGTCGTGCCAGCACTCTTACTCTTGGTAGGAGTTGCTTTTGATGTATTTGACACAGTCTCTTGAGCAGAATTCTCGACTGCTGGATTTTCTTGAGTTGTTTTGCTCATAAGGCTTTTCCAAGCATAATTGCGATATTCTTGCTATAACAATAGCATATTTACGATATTGCGGTATTGACTAGAATGACGCTTTAGACCACATTCAGGTCAAGACATCGGAACATGAACTCAAGTATGATTTGTTGTGAGTCAATCAGACATTGATTTCATGTTATTTCACTAACATGATGCATGTGTTTGTAACAAATTCATTTGTATGAGAGATAATAACCATGACTGATCAATACCAAGCATTTACGCAATCACCTTTAGGTAAATTTGTCGTAAAAAATCTAGGTTTACCATCACCAGTTTCGTTAGATCGTTTTGAAAGCGCTCAACCAGTTGTGAATGGTGCAGTTTTGCTTGGCGCAGCACCTTCAAGCACAATTTCTGGCGCAATTGCTCAAGTGCTTAGCAATATCCATGCAGATAGCTATGTGGGTAATAATGTTGAATTACAACAAACTGCCGCAAAAGTAGGGTTAAATCTTCGTCCACTTAATGCAGATGATAAAGAATCTAAATTTAAAGCGGTTGTATTTGATGCTTCTGGTATTCAAGATTCTGAACAACTTAAAGAATTGTATAACTTCTTTAATCCAATCGCGCGTCAAATTTCAAGCTCAGGTCGTGTTATTGTCATTGGTACAACACCTGAAACTGCTAAAACAGTAAAACAAGCGATTGCGCAACGTGCGTTAGAAGGTTTCGTCAAATCAGCAGGCAAAGAGTTTAAAAAGGGCATTACTGCTCAAGTGGTTTATGTCGATCAAGGTGCTGAAGCGAATCTTGAATCAACTTTACGTTTCTTAATTTCTCCGCGTTCTGCTTATGTATCTGGTCAAGTGATCCGTGTTTCTAAAGCTGATACTGTTGATTTAGATTGGGCGAAACCATTAGCAGGTAAAACTGCTCTAGTTACAGGTGCAAGCCGTGGTATCGGTGAAGCGATTGCGCATGTGCTTGCACGTGATGGCGCGCACGTGATTTGCTTGGACGTTCCACAACAGCAAGCTGACCTTGAGCGTGTTGCAGGTTCAATTGGTGGTTCAGTTTTGGCGATCGATATTACTGCTGCTGATGCTGGTGAGAAAATCAAAACTGCGGCTGCTAAACAAGGTGGTTTAGACGTTATCGTTCATAACGCAGGTATTACCCGTGACAAAACTTTGGCAAATATGAAGCCAGAGCTTTGGGATCTTGTGATCAACATTAACTTGTCTGCGATCGAGCGTGTTAACGATTACTTACTATCAAATGACGGTTTAAATGCAAATGGCCGTATCGTTTGTGTATCATCAATCAGTGGTATTGCAGGTAACTTGGGTCAAACTAACTATGCTGTTTCTAAAGCAGGTGTGATTGGCTTAGTGAAATTTACTGCGCCAACATTAAAGAACGGCATTACCATCAATGCTGTTGCACCTGGTTTCATTGAAACTCAGATGACGGCTGCGATTCCTTTCGCGATTCGTGAAGCAGGTCGCCGTATGAACTCGATGAACCAAGGTGGTTTACCTGTAGATGTGGCTGAAGCGATTGCTTGGTATGCTTCTACGGGTTCAACAGGTGTGACGGGTAACGTTGTTCGCGTATGTGGTCAAAGCTTATTAGGTGCTTAATCACCAGAGTCTTAAAATCTCCCCTAACCCCTCTTTAAACAAGAGGGGAATTCCTAAAAATTAAAACCTATATAATTTGCGGAAACTCCCTCCTTTATGAAAGGAGGGGTGGGGAGGATTCCTAAAATATAAAAAGGTTTATTATGAATACACGTCATTTTAGTCAATTACCAAAACCTTACTTAGCTTATCCAAAAGTCATTCAAGGTTTAATTTTCAAAAAGCCAAAAGGCGAAAAAGTACTTCCACAAGTCGAATATGTCGTGGATACACTTCAGATTGATGCGAAGCATTTAGAAAGCTACAACGAAATCTGTGGCTCTAAAAATGATGGTTTCGTACCCGCGATTTATTTAGCTGTTTTGTCTCAAAGTTTACAAATGCACATGATGACCAGTGAGGCATTTCCATTTGCGATTTTGGGGTTGGTTCATATCCGCAACCAAATCAAACAGACACGCAAAATTGGTGTAAATGAACAAATTACCTTGTCATGCAAATTCGGTGAACTTCAGCCACATGATAAAGGCTTACAGTTTGATTTTATCACGACAGCTAAAGTCGGTGGTGAAGTGGTAATGGAAAGCTTAACCACTTACTTATCTCGCCAAAAAACTGAGAAAAAAGCGGCTGAGAAAGCCAAAGAGACTCAAGCACCTGCTTATCAAGTTCAAGCAGAATGGGACATCTCAGAAAATACAGGTCGCCGTTATGCGAAGATTTCAGGAGATTTTAACCTGATTCATATTCATGCGATCACTGCGAAAGCGTTTGGTTTTAAACAAGCAATTGCACACGGGATGTGGAGTAAGGCAAAGGCATTAGCGAGCATGGAACTTCCAGTTGCTTATGAAGCTGACGTTTGGTTCAAATTACCAATGTATTTGCCTTCAAAAGTTGAATTTTTAACTGCTACTGAAGCCAAGCAAACTGACTTTTTGATTCGTAATGTGAAATCTAAAAAGCCTCATGTTGCAGGTACTGTGAAAGCGCTTTAATACGAAATAGCATGCTAAATTATCCCTTTTGTTCGCAAGAGGGATATTCTAAAAACATAAATATTATAAGGATTTGAACATTGATTAAAGAGATTTTACTTGCCAATACCCAAAATTATCATGGCAGTGTTGATGAGCGGTTTGTGGATTTAGCGAGTCAATTTAGCCGTTTCCAAGATGCTCGAAGTCAGCAAGGCGGTGCTGCTTTAGTTGTTTATTTCTACGGTCAAAAAGTTGTTGATATTTTTACAGGTAAAAAATCTCAAGAAGAAGATTGGCAATCCGACACGCTATCGATGTGTTATTCAACTGGTAAGGGTGTATTAGCAACACTTGCACATATTTTGGTGAGTGAGGGTTTACTCGATTACGATACACCGATTGCACAGTATTGGCCTGAATTTGCTCAAAATGGCAAAGGTAATATGACCTTGCGCCACGTTTTGTCTCATCAAAGTGGTTTGTTTGATATTCGCAATATGATTGATACCGCAACGGAAATGCTGGATTGGTCGCATATGTTGGATGTGATGGCTGCGGCCACGCCACGTTTTACAGCGGGTCAAGGTTTTGCTTACCAACCACTGACTTATGGCTGGATTGTTGGTGGTATATTGGAAAAAGCGGCAAAACAGCCTTTGAATTGGTTAATGCAGCGCTATTTGGTTCAGCCATTGGCATTGGATGGCGCTTATTTTGGAGTACCAGAACAAGAATTAGCTCGTGTAGCACGTCTTTTAGAAAAGCCAAAAGCGCCGACGTCACCGATACCAGCAACGCAAAAAACCAATCAACCTCGCAAAGCTTCTTGGTCTGAAAAACTACTGGAACTCTCTGGACAAGATCCTCACGACTTCAAAGATGCAATGATTCCGAAAGGCATGCGGGGGTTTAGTTTTTTTAGCGATGTAGGTTTACAAGCGGCGATTCCAGCTGCAAATGGGGTGTTTACAGCAAATAGTCTTGCGAAAATATATGCCATGCTTGCCAATAAAGGACAGTGGAATGATCAGCAGTTGATTCGTCCAGACGTTTATAAACAGCTCAGTAAAGTACAAAGTAAGGCGCGTGATCGTGTGATGCCGATTCCAATGCATTGGCGTTTAGGTTATCACCGAATTTTAACGATGGGCAAACGCACGCCTCATGGTTTCGGACACATGGGCTTTAATGGTTCAGGTGCTTGGTGTGATCCTGATCGTGGGCTAAGCTTTGCATATACACACAACTTTAATATTACCTCTTCAACAGGTGATTATCGGTTGTGGGGATTAAGCCAAGAAGCCTTACGTTGCGCAGATGCTGCTCTGACGGGGCGAAAAGGGTGGTTTTAAACCACCTTTTTTAATTCTCTAACATACTTATCTTACACAAAGTGATGAATTGAATCTAAATAATGTCTATCAAATCATCGTTTGAGCGAGAAATTTAGTTGAACTTTGATGGGGAAGTTAAAACAATTAATAGTCAGTTGCTAGTATTGAAAGTTAAGTAATCAAAAAACTTTTTTGTTTATGAAAACTAAATAATAGCAGGTTGTTTTGTGTTCAAACACGCACTTATTAGTAGAATACAGTCGCGGTATTAACTAAGCGAAAAATTGCCTGTCTAATTGGTGTTATTACGGTTAAATTTGAGCTGTTGAACATATATTAATGAAATTGTGATAAAAATAAACTCATGATATTTAATAAATATTTATAAAATTAAAGCTTGATGGTGACCTCTTGTTTTGTTAAAGTTGTTTGTGTAAAAAATACACAAAAAAAGGACTTATAAATGAAATTTGGACTCAAAGCAATTTGTTTGGCTGGTGTGCTAGTGACAACAGCTGTATATGCTTCAACAACATTATCTCCAAACCAGATTAACAATAGTGGCAGTATCCCAAGCGGTCATGCCGATTTAAAATTTGTTTTATCCAATGGAAATTGGGTAAAAAATATATATTTACCAAACACTGCCAACCACCAAGACAAGATTACGATTCAATCAAGTGCTGGTTGGAAAAGTTATTTGGATACATCCAATACCAATTTGCCAATTGAAGTACTTGAAATTCAAAGTGGTGACACCTTCCAGTTTGTATATGATGCAAATCTGAAAAAATGGGTGATTCAACTTGCGGCCATTAGCCCAACTACTAATGCACAATTTGAAGAAATCGCACTGAACAATACGAAACTGCAACATATTCTACTGGCTGATGGTAAGTGGGCGAAAACAATCGCACTACCATCAAATGTGAGTGATGGTACTCTCGTGCAAATTACGTCTACTGCGACGTACCCGTCAGAAATCTCTAAAGCTAATTTACTGTTTCCGAGCAGTTTCAACCTTACGCAAGGAAGTGAATATTGGTTGAAATACAATGCTGAATTACAGAAATGGATACCTGAATTTATTAAACCTGTAAAAATTAATGTAAAAGACATTGGTGCAAGTTTAAGTACGGTATCTGCTCCAGTGACAGAAATTAACTTTGCAGATGCAAATTGGGTGCCTAATTTCACCTTGCCGACTACTGCCAATGATCGTGACCGCATTTGGATAAAATCAACTGCAACTTGGTCAGCCAAAATTAATAATACCAATATTAATAGTAGTGCAACATTGGCACTTAAAACCGGCGATCAATATGAATTTATGTTTGTAAGTGATAAAGGTCATTGGGTATTAATGTCTGCACCAATCAAGATGATTGAAGCAAATAGTAATATTGCTTCGGTTTTACCAAATATGACTGAACCAACCTTAAAAGTGAAAATCTCGAATAGTAATTGGAGACAAACCGTAAATTTACCTACAACTGGACAAGTTGGAGATAAAGTTATTCTCACTTCTACGGCAGATGCTAATAGTTTTGTTCTGGCTGCGAATGGGCTGTCAACTACGATTAAAAATGGTGAAAACCGCCGCTTTATCTTTACTAGTCAAGGTTGGACCAACGATAGTCATACCATCGATATGTTATTCGTCAACAGTCCTGAAGTGTCTTCAATCTTAGGAGAAAGCGCCGCAAAACTTCGTTTGATTGAGGGGTTGAATCTGACCAATGTAACGGCAGAGAACTCATCCGCTAAGTTCTACTTACGCCAAGTAGGCTATATCACTTACAAGATTCCTTCAGCAACCTTGACTGAAGCATTGAGTGTTGGTCGTTCAGATAGCACAGTGCAGGGTGAGCGTAAGCGTGTTTTGGCTGATGGGGTATATTATCAAGGCAATGAAGCTGGGAATGGTGGTTGTGGTTGGGCATATGTCAATGCCAGCGCCTATAATATGATTGGCACAAATGATGTCACTGGTTGTTCCGTTGCTGCCATGCGTCATGAGATAGGTCATAACTTGGGACTATATCATGGTGATTCTAGCAATATCGGTTCTGGTTTTAGTCATCCATTGGGTAGTACCGCATTGGGTGGAAATAACTTGAATTTTTATTCTAGTCCATATTTGTATAATCCTAAATATGGTGTTCGTTTAGGTGAAGAAGGTAAAAAGGATGCAGTCAGTGTGATTAACGCGAACGCCGTTCGAATTTCACAATACAATTAAGTGATTTCTAAAGCATGAAGCATTCAAAAATTATTTTTCTACTTGCAATCACGTTCATCGTGATTGCAGGTTTAATTTTCTTTTTAAAGCCAGATCATGTTGCTGCATCTACGCAAGATGGTGCCTCAACAAAAATAAAGTCATCTGTTCAGGATGTTTCAACGTTTCCGAGAGAAAACCTGAATCTTTCAAAAGCAGAGTTGGAAAAAGTTGTAAAAGAAACAGTCTTATTTCATGAAATACAAGATGATGCATTGAGAGCAAACAGTGCGCTACCATTGTCCAAAAGTGGTAAAGGAATGGCAGTTCGTTACAATCAAAACATTATTGAAACTAAAAAAGTTGGAGACGTTGTTAAGTTTCAAATGCTTGAATATGGGATAAATCGTAGTGGCGAGATTGTTGAAATTGAAAAAGTGGATGATGATATTTTACGTTGGCATGGACGCTTCCAACAAGGAAGTCCTGAACGAAATTTCTTTACCATAACTCAAAGTCAAAAAGATCAGTATACGATTATTCAGATATACAGTGACAAAGGAAACTATACCGCTGAAATCAAAAATGGTCAGGGTGTTGTGCTGAGTATGGACGAGGGCGTTGAGGATCATGAGTTACATGCGCATGATCATGATCACTAAGTTTCAGCAGATAACTCTGCACGTATTATGATTTCAGTATGACGCTTGAAATCTGCTTCATTAAGTCCATTAAGTCCTAGTTTATAAATCCCTTCGAGTCCGCACACAAACGCAATCAAACGCCAAGCAATGTCTTGGCTGTTTGATTCAAATTTAAACTCGCCTTGAGTTTTGCCTTGATCAATCATTTTAACGATTGATTTATGCCAGTCTTGCATCGCAATGTTATAGGCATTTTTTATCTCTTGATCTTGATCAATTAACACTTCTGCTTCATTCCAAAGCCGAAGGTAAGGTTGAATCTGTTCGATATTTTCACAACCGAGTAGTAAAGATAAGCGCTGTAACGAATTCACGGTATCGACTTGATTTTCAATTTCATCGAGCTGTTGCATGAGTTTGATAAAAGCTTCTGCTTTTAAATGTGAATTTGACGAAAAGTGATGATGAACTTGCCCAGTAGACGTTTGTGCCTCAGTTGCAATACGTCGAACCGTCATTGCTGAAAATCCTTCATCCAAAGCAACCTGCATCGCTGCCTGCAAAATCATTTCACGACGTTGTTCTCGATTTAAATAAGCCATTTTTCCAAACCTGATGAGCTGTGTCACAACCAGCAACAAATTAACTTAAATTTTAAAATTGGACAAGTGTTCAATTTTGATTATAATAGCACCAACTTGAACACCTGTCCAAATTTAGAGGCATTTATGTCACGCAAGTGGTTAATTCTTGCAATCGTTGTATTGATCTATCTCCCAGTTTCGATCGATGCAACCGTTTTACATGTCGCGACACCTACATTGAGTGAGTCGCTTTCTTTATCAGCAAATGAACTGCTATGGATTATCGATATCTATTCATTGGTCATGGCGGGACTTATTTTACCGATGGGTGCACTGGGTGATCGCATTGGTTATAAACGCTTGATGATTATCGGGGGAATTTTATTTGGTCTTGCATCATTAGCAGCAGCATTTTCCTCAACCGCATGGGCGTTGATTGGTTCACGTGCTTTATTGGCTGTTGGCGCGGCAATGATTTTGCCTGCAACTTTATCCGCAGTTCGGAATACTTTCCTCGATGAAAAACAACGTAACTTCGCCTTGGGTATTTGGGCGACTGTAGGCGGTGGCGGTGCAGCTTTTGGTCCATTGGTTGGTGGTTTTTTACTGGAGCATTTTCATTGGGGCGCAGTATTCTTGATCAATGTGCCGATTGTGTTGTTCGTTTTGGTATTGGCTGCTTATGTCGTGCCTAAGCAAGCAGGGCAACCAAAGCAAAGTCTGAACTTATTACAAGCCCTTGTTCTCGTCGTCGCAATCCTGAGCATGATTTATGCGATTAAATCTGCCATGCATGGTGGCTCATTTGGGGCAATTTTAATCTTTGTCGTCGGATTGGGTTTATTGATTGGCTTCGTTCGTAAACAATTAACATCAACTTCGCCGATGATTGATATTCAGTTGTTTAAGCATCCTGTGATTGCCACAGGTGTGGTGATGGCGATTGTTTCAATGATGGCTTTAGTTGGGTTTGAGTTGCTCATTTCCCAAGAGCTTCAGTTCGTCTATCAACTTTCACCACTCGCAGCAGGCGCATTTATTTTACCATTCATGGTGGCGATCAGTCTGGGGGGGCCAATCGCAAGCCTGCTGGTGAATCGTTATGGTTTACGATCAGTTGCATCTTTTGGGATGTTGATGAGTGCGGTGAGCTTATGGGGATTGGCAAATACTGATTTTATGCAAGCTCAAATACAAGCGTGGGCTTGGATGGTGGTATTAGGTCTGAGTGTAGAAATTGCTTTACTTGCCTCAACCTCTGCGATTATGTCTTCGGTTCCGCCAAGCAAAGCGACAGCAGCAGGTGCGATTGAAGGAATGGCGTATGAGCTAGGTGCTGGTTTGGGTATCGCATTTTTTGGGTTGATGCTTTCATGGTTCTATACCAATTCGATCGTGATACCAAGCAATTTACCTCATCATTTGTTAGAACAAACCAGCAGTTCTATTGGAGAGGCGATTCAAGCCAGTAAACAATTACAGCCAGTGGTCGCTGAAAACGTCATTCAGGCGGCGAAACAAGCTTTTAGCCAATCACATCGCTCGGTCTTGACTGTTGCTGCATTCCTTTTCTTGGTACTGACCATATTTATTTGGTTCGCTTTGCCGAAAAGAGTAGTCACAGTTGAAGGATAGGTTTTATCCTCCTCATTCAAATCAAGCATTTGGATGAGGGGATATTTGAAAACTATGTTGCTCGTGTTTTATTTATGCAGTGAGCATTTTCTTTGATTGGGTTGTTGTTAGCTCGGATACAAGTTTTTCAATTTTTTGCTTTGCACTAAGTATCGAGTCCTCATGTCTTTTGTCTGCAAATTCCTGATATTCAGAGCGAATTTCGAAGAATTGATCCACACCTAAATAATGACTGAGTACTTTGATGTGGGTGCCAAGGTGATTCATGTGCTCCCTAATTTCACCTTCACCAAAACCAAACTCACCACATGAACTAAGTAAAATAAGCGTTTTATTGGAAAATATAGGTTCTAGCGGATAGTCACCTCTAGCCAAGTCAAAGCTAAAGGTTTTATTGATTCTTATCACCTGATCAAACCATGCTTTTAGTGCGGCAGGCATACCGTAATTATACATTGGGGTGGTGATCAAGATGATATCTGCTCTTGCAACTTCATCAATATATTGATCAGATTCAATTAACGCTGCTTTTTGTGCATCCGTTCTTTTTTGCTCAGGCGTAAATACCGCTTCAAGCCATTTTTGCGAAACAAAGTTAGGTGGTAGCTCTCCAAGATCTCGATAAATGACTGGATCATCAGATTGTTGCTTTTTCCAATGTTTTATTAAATGTTGTCCCAACATTTTAGAAAGAGAACTATGCTTTTCACCTTCACCGTAAAATGAACGGGCACTAGTATCAATATGTAGCAAGGTAGTCATTTGAAATTTACTCAATCTTATAGAACATACTTTAGAGTTTGATGATTTGTGTAAGAGCTGACAAATGACATTATTTTTGTATAAGATGAGTTTTTCTCATCTTAAGAAATGGGGGCAGAGATGCTGAAGCGATTACCCTCACTAAATAGTATAAAAGTGTTTGAAGCAACCGCACGCTTAAAAAGTTTTAAAGCGGCTGCTCAAGAATTAAATGTATCGCCCACAGCAGTTTCACATCAAATCAGTGAACTGGAAAAAGAGTTGGAAATAAAGCTATTTGTACGTGGATTTAGGATAGTAACGCTAACCGAAGCAGGTGAAAAACTTGCGGTGGTCAGTACAAAAATGATCTCAGAATTAAAACAAACTTTGTCTGAATTAACTGCCAGTGCTAAAAAAATTACCATTAGCACCACAAATGCTTTTGCAGCAATGTGGTTGGTACCACGTTTAAATGATTTTAAAAGCTTACATCCCGATATTGATATACAAATTAAAGCGGATGATCAGATGGTCGATATAAATCATGATTTAAGTATCGATATGGCGATTCGTTACGGTATAGCTGATCTTAAAAATTCTCATGTTGTCGCACTTGTAAAAGATAATTTTGGCTTGTTTGCGACTCAACAATATTGGGCGAATCTCACAGATCAATCTCAAATGAGACTGTTTATGACTCAGTGGAAAAATGCAGATTTGTTAAAACATGATCACGCTGATTTCTTATCACAATTATTGGGACAAGAATATCCGAAGCCTGATTGTTTTGAGGATGAAAATCAGGTCATTCAGGCTGCTTTGGCAGGGTTAGGGGTTGCAGTGGTCAGTAAAATATTAGTACAGCAATCTGTTGCACAGGGTTGGCTATGTGAAAATGACTCAAGCCAACTTGCTTGGGAAAGTCCGTTCAGCTATTACACCATGCTGCCTAAGCGACATGTAGACCACAAGGGGCTACAGACTTTTCAACAATGGCTTAAGCAGCAGTTTATTGGCGTTTAAGGCAAATTAATTCCACGTTCACGCAAAATTTTACACAGTTGAATCATCGGTAAGCCCATCAACGTGGTTTGATCATCACCGATCATTTTTTCAAACAGGCTAATTCCTAAACGTTCACATTTAAAACTACCGGCACAATGCAAAGGCTGATCTATTTCAATATAACGCTCAATTTCAGCAAGTGTGAGTGCTCGAAATTTTACTTGGTAATGTTCAACTAGTGTGGTTTCAAAGCCTGATTGTGCATGTTGAACACTTAAAGCGGTACTAAAGAAGACCGTTCTACCTGAGTTGGCTTGTAATTGTTGAATTGCATTTTCAACGGTTAAAGGCTTACCAATAAACTCATAAGGTGCATGTTCGCGCCAAGCCACTTGATCAGAACCGATCACAATGGCATGGGGATGTTGTGCAGCAATAACACGTGCCTTTTCATAAGCCAAACGTTTGGCTAAATCATCAGCATGCATTTCACCATTTGCCGACTCATCGATATCAGGTGAAATGCAACGATATTTCAGACCTAAACGATCCATGAGTTCTTTACGTGTTTGGCTGCTTGAAGCCAAAATAAGCTCAGACTGGTTCATTACACTGCGTATTCTACAAGGATATTGAGTGGCACATAGTGCAGCACTGCATTATGGCAGGCATTCAGTTTGATAGGGGGCGCTTGACCCGCCTCATAGGCTTCTACCCAGCGTGTCACACAGATACACCAGAAATCACCAGGTTTGAGACCAGGGAAACTCATTTCTGGCAAAGGTGTAATGAGATCATTGCCGACTTTTTGGGAAAAATTTAAAAATTCAGAGGTCATTTGCACGCACATGGTGTGCTGACCTAAATCGGTAGTAGATGTGTGGCAGAAACCATTACGGAAGTACCCCGTAATTGGGTCATAACAACAACTGGCTAAAGGTTCGCCAAGTACGTTTAAACGATTAATTTTAGGATCTGGATGAATAGACATAATAATAAAAAGATATAAAGACGAGAGTTATCATAATCAAAAGTGAGGCTTTCGACAGCTTTTCTACAAAAAAAACTCACCTTTATTTTTGATAATCATTTAAAATTGTGCCGTTTTTAAAATCAATTAGAGAGCCATCCATGAATTTCCAGCGCATGACTGACCTTGATTTAGCAGGTAAACGTGTTCTTATTCGTGAAGACTTAAACGTTCCTGTAAAAAGTGGGGAAATTACTAGCGATGCACGTCTACGTGCAGCGTTGCCGACCATTCAAGCTGCTTTAGAAAAAGGTGCAGCAGTTATGGTGTTTTCTCACCTTGGTCGTCCTGTAGAGGGTGAGCCAAAACCTGAACAATCGCTTGCGCCAGTCGCTGCTTATTTAAGCAAAGCTTTGGGTCAAGACGTTAAATTATTGACTGACTATTTAGATGGCGTTGAAGTTGAAACAGGCCAAGTGGTATTACTTGAAAACGTTCGTTTCAACCATGGCGAAAAGAAAAATAACGAAGAACTTGCAAAGAAATATGCTGCACTTTGTGATGTTTTCGTGATGGATGCATTTGGTACCGCGCATCGCGCTGAAGCTTCGACTGAAGGCGCTGCTCGTTTTGCTCAAGTCGCTGCTGCTGGTCCTTTATTGGCTGCTGAGTTGGATGCTTTGGGTCGTGCTATGCAAACACCTGAAAAGCCAATGGTGGCAATCGTTGCAGGTTCTAAAGTCTCAACTAAACTTGATGTATTAAATTCTTTATCAACACTTTGTGATCAATTGATCGTTGGTGGTGGTATTGCAAATACTTTCCTAGCTGCTGCTGGCTTCAATGTGGGTAAATCACTTTATGAAGCTGACTTGATTGAAACTGCGAAGCAAATTGCTGCAAAGGTAAGTGTTCCATTGCCAACTGATGTCGTGGTTGCTGATGCGAGTCAAATCAACTTTGATGATTTCTTAGGTTCTTTGGCAAATGCTCAAGCTGTCGTGAAAAAAGTTGAAGATGTGACTGACACTGACATGATTTTGGATGTCGGTCCTGAAACTGCAAAAGCTTTTGCTGAAATCTTGAAATCTTCAAAAACCATTCTTTGGAATGGCCCTGTGGGTGTCTTCGAGGTTGATCAATTTGGCGAAGGTACAAAAGCACTTTCACTTGCAATCGCAGAGTCAGCAGGTTTCTCAATCGCGGGTGGTGGCGACACACTTGCTGCAATTGATAAATATGCAGTTGCCGATCAAATTGGTTATATTTCAACAGGCGGTGGTGCATTCTTAGAGTTTGTAGAAGGCAAAACTTTACCTGCTGTAGCTGTATTAATTGAGCGTGCTCAATAAAGTTCTAATCTTTTGATTTATAACAAAAGATGAAAGAGGAGAGTCGATGTAAATCGGCTCTTTTGCTTTTTTATTGTCTTGTGGTCATAAAAATGTCACATTGTTGACATATAATTGTCATCAAACTAACCAGTTATGATGGGAAGCTGCAATGAATTTCAAACTAACTCTTATTGCTTTAATGATCGCACCAGTAATGGTATTGACTGCTTGCGCAAAGAAAGAAGAAGCGAAAACTGCTGAAGACCAAGAACAAGCAACTTCAGTTGTATCAACAGAGACGACTTCTGCTCAACAAGCTGCTATCGATGCAATTGATAAACCAATCATGGATGAGCACAATACTGATGTTGTTGAAGATGCCGATACAGAAGTTGCCGCAAGTGAACTTCAATAAGCTTTAACAGATACCAAAGCCGATGCATATGCATCGGCTTTTTTGTATTATTTAGTTCGCCTTGCAGTAAAAGGTCAGTGTGGTTTGATAGTCATCGTCTTTAGATAAAGATGCTTTAGTACCTGTAATCGAGCCAAGTACACCTGCGGCAGCTTCGACCATTCTGCCAGTTTGCTCATCTACGACACCTTTTAACACGCCCTGATAAACCACTTTTTCATCCACCACAACAGCCGAGGTATTACGAGTACAGGTCTTCTGTGCAGCACTAATTGCATTGTTTTTAGAAATGAGACTGGTCTTGCCAATACCTGTCACTTCATATTGATTATTTTCTTTTTGAATGGCCAATGTGCTGGTAGGAGTAGATGCACATGCTGTTAATCCAAGCGCTAAACCACCGATTAAACTAAGAACTAAATTTTTTTTCATTGCTTTTTCTCTAGTGATGAACATCATCTGATTATTGAAACATATAATGTTTAATTACTTTCGCAGCTTGTGTACAGTTTGTTGTGACACTTGGTAAGGGAAATTATCACATCTTAATCTTTAGCTCGCGACGTTATTTACAGTGATGAAATTCGTTCATGAATATTGAACAAGCCTTAATTAGACGTAGTGAAAATTAATCAGATTATGCTAATCTAGCAAAATCCTTGCCTTAGTTAGATTCATGTCAATGACGGACTCAAATATAGAGACAATTCATCAAAATATTCATCAACGTCAATCTATTGGGCAGTTAATTGAACCAGCACCGAATACAGAGCAACTCGAAAAAGCAATTCAAGCTGCATTAACAGCGCCTGATCATCATCGTTTAAAGCCGACGAGGTTCGTGGTCATCACGGCTGAGCATCGAGCTGCTTTTGGCGAACATTTGGCTAAGGCTTTAGCTGATTTAGGTGAAACAGATTCAACTCATTTGGAGCGTGCAAAACATCATCCGTTTCGCGCACCGATGTTGGTTTTAGCGTTAACAACACTTCAGGATCATCCTAAGGTTCCACATTTTGAGCAAATCCTGAGTACAGGTGCTGCGATTCAGAACCTGTTATTGTCTTTGCAGGCACAAGGCTTTGCAAGTATGTGGCGTTCTGGTGCTGTGGTTGAGTCCGATTGGCTTAAACAGCAATTAGGGTTAAAAGCACAAGATTTGATTTCAGGTATTATTTATATTGGTACGGCTGCTAAAGTCATTGCGCCACGTGCAGAAATAGAGAGTCAGAATTTTGTAAAAATATGGCAATCAACCTAATCTTATTTTTGAATGATTAAACAAAGAAATTAGTTTCAGGATAAAAAATGGCAGAGTTAAAATTTAGCGATTTAGTTGAACCCGTTGCAGTGGATCAAAAAACGGCATTAAGAATTACAGTACTCGGTGGTGGTAGCTTCGGTACCGCAATGGCTAATTTAGCTGCACGCAATGGTTGCGATACCATGATATGGATTCGTGATGCGGCTGTCGCTGAAGAAATCAATCAGACGCATGTCAATAAACGCTATTTACCTGATTATACCTTAGAACCGACTTTACGCGCAGTCGCAGATTTAGAGCTGGCTGTTCGTGATCGCGATATTATTTTAGTGGCGATTCCAAGCCATTCATTTCGAGATGTGCTTAAGCAAATCGCACCCTTTATCAGCGCGCAAGCAGTTGTTTCACTGACGAAAGGGATTGAAGCTAAAACTTTTAGTTTCATGAGTGAAATCATTCGAGAAGAATTGCCTGAAGTTCCTTATGGTGTCTTGTCTGGTCCAAACTTAGCCAAAGAAATTATGGCAAGTATGCCATCTGGTACGGTGATTGCGAGTGAATCAGAATTGGTACGCTATGCAGTACAACATGCATTACATAGCGCATTATTTCGTGTATTCGGCAGTGATGATGTGCATGGTGTTGAACTTGGTGGCGCGCTCAAAAATATTTATGCAGTTGCAATGGGAATGGGTGCTGCTTATAACATCGGTGAAAATACCAAGAGTATGATTTTAACGCGCGCTTTGGCTGAAATGAGTCGTTTCGCCGTAGAGCAAGGTGCAAATCCTCTCACTTTCTTAGGCTTATCGGGTGTCGGTGATTTATTTGCGACCTGTAATAGTCCATTAAGCCGTAATTATCAAATTGGTTTCGCCTTGGGTTCTGGCAAAACACTTGATCAAGCGACTAAAGAGTTGGGTCAAACGGCAGAAGGGATTAATACCATTGTTCAAGTTCGTACTAAAGCTGCTGAACTAGATGTGTATATGCCGATAACCAATGCTTTATATGAAGTTATTTTTGAAAATGCCCCACCAATGACGATCGCTTTGTCTTTAATGAAAAATGGTCATCGTAGTGATGTTGAATTTGTTTTACCACACCATGAAGTTTGAACATTTTTCCCAAGCTCCCTCTAAATCCTTCTTCGATAAAGAAGAGGGGGCTTCCTATGAATTTAACGATTGATTAGGATTTGTGGGAGTTTCTGCTCTTAAAGGAGTGGGCTTGGGTGAGATGATGAATAAATTTATTAAATTGTCATCAATGATGGTTAATATAGAGATATAAAAAATAAGGTTATGTTATGCAACTTACATTAGTCCGCCACGGTGAAGCGTCTCCAGCAATCAATGGAAATGATATGCAACGTCCTTTAACAGCGCGTGGTCATCAACAAGCTGAACAGACTGGGCTTTTCCTAAAAGATGTGATTCAACCTGAAATTTTTGTGGTG
The DNA here is from genome assembly GCF_022549455.1 of Acinetobacter sp. NIPH 1852. Taxonomy (NCBI): domain Bacteria; kingdom Pseudomonadati; phylum Pseudomonadota; class Gammaproteobacteria; order Moraxellales; family Moraxellaceae; genus Acinetobacter; species Acinetobacter sp. NIPH 1852. The sequence goes on from NZ_JAKZGG010000003.1 coordinate 216,766, forward strand.
AGTCCATTATTACGTGCACAAGAAACTTTGGAACATATCAAGGCTCATTTTGCAGGAATCCCAGTTTTAATTTGCGATAAGATTAAACCAGATGATGATGCGAAAGGTGCAATTGAGTGGCTATCAAAACTGCCGTATGAATCAATTGCTGTGGTTTGTCATATGAATGTGATTGCGCATATTGCTGAGCAATTAACACTTGAAAGCTTTCAACCATTTGCATTGGCTGAAGCGCGGATTTATGATCAAGCTGTTATCGCCAATGGTTTATCTACGCAAAAGAATAGTTTTATTCCAACGATATAACGGACATTCCCGCAATAGAATAAGAGTACTAAACACGTATGTTGTATATATGGATGCCCGAAACCAACGGAACATGGTATTGGTCGACTGGGGAAAATTGGTTGCAGGCAAATAGTCTTGAACAATTGATTCAAGACTTGCAAGCGCATAGTGGAAAAGAAGCGGTTATTTATTTCCCAAGCCGAAATGCTCAAATGTTGCAGCAACCGATGACAAAGACGCATTACAAGCAATTAGGTCCAGAGGGCGTCAAGTATCTATTGGAAGAGTATGTGACTTTGCCGATTGATCACATGAAAGTCGTGCATCATTTTCATCAGGATCAATTGAATATTTTAGGGGTTGCTCAATCAACAATTGAAACTTGGCAGCACGCCTTAAGTTTATTGCCAATTGAAATTGTCGCTTTTCTACCAGACTTTTTGATTTTGCCTGAACCAGAAGCCAATCCTGAAAATAATCAGGTGGTGCTGGTCAATCTTTATGATCATTTGCTGGTCAGAGAAAATGCTTGGTTAGGCAACTCAGTCGATGATTTAGGGTTGTTTTTAGAATTCCAGCCAACCGAAACACAGTATCAATTTGCAAATTTAAATACCAATCAGCTAGATCAATTAGCGAGTGTTTCAAGTCGCGAGCAGCGTACTGAATTTAGTTACCAATTCCATCAAATCCCAAGAGCCAAACAACATCCTTTCAATGTTTTCCCAAAAGCTAAAAATACGGATATTCAATGGTCAGGCTATTGGAAAGCTGCTGCTGTCGTTTTTATGGCCGTGATTTTTGTCCAATTGGGTTATGATGCATTACGTTGGTCAAAGCTTAAAAAGGTCGCTGATCAGACCGCATTACAAGCTGTGGATCAATACAAGTATTGGTTTGGCGAAAACAGTCGTGTGACTGAGCAAAATATTAAAAGCCAGTTTGAAAGCCAGTTGCGTATGAGTCGACTTGGAGATGCACAAGCACTCTCACTACTGAGTCGTGTCGGACCTATTTTGATGCAAAATCAGATTGTGGCTCAACAGATGAGTTTTGATGCATCTATATTGTCGATGGCTCTGAAAGCCAACTCAGCCAATGCTTTGCAAACATTGGTACAGCAACTCAATCAACAGGGTTTTCAAGCTGAATTAGGCAATGTTCAAGCGGACAGTGTCGGTGCGATTGGGACGGTAAAAATAAAATAATGAAAGCATTAACGCAAATACAAAATTACTTCGATCAGAAAGCAGAAGCTTTAGATCAGTATTTACAAACTTTATCGGCACGTGAACGCATCATGGTGATTTTTACGACTATTTTTGTCGTTGTGGTGGTCATTGGTGCAGCTGTATGGAAAATGCATAGTTTGGCCGATCAGCAACAAAAACGGGTGAATGAATTAAAAGATTTAACCGTGTGGATGCAGAGTAATGCTGCAACCATGAAACCTGCAAATGATCTTGAACTTTCCGCCGCAGATAAGATCCAACGCACGGCACAACAACAAGGACTTGCTGTTTCATCACAACCGAGTGGCGAGCAGATTCAAATTGTCGCTGAACATAAAAACTATGCTGTACTGGCAAACTTTTTGATGCAACTGTCGCAAATGGGACTGAGTGTGGTAAAAATGGAAATGGTATCTAACAATAACCAGATCAAATTAACTGCAACAGTACAATAACAACTCATGCGTGCTTGAAATATCGGCAGAACCTAAAATAACTCTATGCTAAGCATGGTGTTTTGTTGAGCCTGTGCCTATAATATGGGTACTTGAAAATCAGTAGACTGTGATTGGTATGTTATATTCATTGGCGCGCCCTTTGTTGTTTACCTTAGCACCTGAACGTGCGCATGAACTCACACTCTCCATGCTCGGTAAAGCCCAAAAATTCGGTTTAATGCATCAAAAAGTCCCAGCAAAACCAGTGACCTGTATGGGGATCGAGTTTCCAAATCCTGTTGGTCTCGCTGCTGGTTTAGATAAAAATGGTGCACATATTGATGCTTTAGCGGCATTGGGTTTTGGTTTTATCGAAATTGGTACCATCACACCGCGCCCACAAGAAGGCAATCCACAACCTCGTTTATTTCGTATCCCTCAAGCAAAAGCAATTATTAACCGTATGGGGTTCAATAACGATGGGGTCGATCAACTGATTGAAAATGTAAAAGCAGCAAACTTCAAAGGTGTTTTAGGCATCAATATCGGAAAAAATGCGGATACGCCTGTTGAGGATGCTGTTTCAGATTATTTGATTTGTTTAGAGAAAGTTTATAATTACGCTTCTTATATTACTGTTAATATTTCATCACCAAATACTAAAAATTTACGTAGTTTACAAAGCGGTGATGCACTTACAGAATTGTTAAAAACTTTGAAAGATCGTCAACTTGAACTTTCACAACAATATAATCATTATGTTCCTTTAGTACTGAAAGTTGCACCAGACTTAACCCCAGAAGACATTGATTTTATTGCAGCGCAATTGTTGAAATTTAAGATCGATGGTTTGATTGTGACCAATACGACATTAGGTCGTGAAGGGGTAGAAAATCTACCATATGGCGATGAATCAGGTGGTTTATCTGGCGCACCAGTATTTGAAAAAAGTACAGAATGCTTAGGTCGGTTCTCTACAGTCTTGAAAGGACAAATTCCGTTAATTGGGGTCGGTGGTATTTTATCTGGCGACCAAGCTGTAGCCAAACAGCAGGCAGGCGCAAGCTTAATTCAAATTTATAGCGGGCTGATTTATACCGGTCCAGTGCTTGTGAAAGATTGTGTAAACGCGATGACATTGTGAAATGAACACGCTTGATATCATTATTCTGATCATCTTGCTCATTGGAGGGCTGAACGGTTTGCGTCAAGGATTTATAAAAGCCTTTGCGAACTTGGTCGGATGGATATTCGCTTTGATCGTCGGAGCAAAGTACGCTGTCGTATTGGCACCTGCTATGAGCAGCCTAAGCCAAGATCCTGTTGTGCAAAAAATTGCAGCGTTTGCTTTTATCGTACTGATCATCGTGGTGTGTACGTGGATCGTTTCAGCCCTGTTGAATGGACTCTTGAAAACTTTAAAATTGGGCCCATTAAATCGTTTAGCAGGCGGTGCTTTTGGTTCATTAAAAGGGCTGTTAATCGTTTTGGTTACCATGCAAGGCCTAGGACCTTGGGTTGAGAGTTCACCACACTGGAAACAGTCGAAATTTGTACAAATTCTATTACCTTATGCGCCTTTGGCTACAGAGTTATCCAAAGATGCTGCAAATCAAGCTTTAAACCAAATGACTTCCGAAGGTGCGTTATTACATCGCCCTTCAATTGACATGAATGAATCAGAACGTGCTTCAGCCGATCATCGCGCTGATCATTCGACGAAAAATCCGTTTTATTAATCGCTAGCTTGTTGCGAGGTTGCTATGTGTGGAGTAGTTGGGATTGCCGGTAAATCGCCAGTAAACCAAATGTTATTTGATGCCTTAACGATGTTGCAACATCGAGGACAGGATGCAGCAGGAATCGTAACTTGCGATCAAGGGCGTTTATTTCTCCGCAAAGATAACGGTATGGTACGTGATGTATTCCATACTCGTCACATGCGTGCTTTACTTGGAAACTATGGCATTGGACACGTTCGTTATCCAACTGCTGGTTCATCAAGTAGCGCTGAAGCTCAACCATTTTATGTGAACTCTCCTTACGGTATTACGCTTGCGCACAATGGTAATTTAACCAATGCCGCAGAAATTCATGATGATCTGTTTAAAACAGATTTACGTCATATGAATACGGATTCGGATTCGGAAGTTTTACTTAACGTATTTGCCCATGAGTTGCAGAAATGTGGCACATTGAACCCAACACCTGAGGACATGTTTCATACCGTTTCTCGTGTGCATGAGCGTTGTAAAGGTGCTTATGGTGTGGTGGCAATGGTTACAGGTCATGGTTTAGTCGGCTTTCGTGATCCAAACGGGATTCGTCCTTTGATCTATGGTTCACGTGAGACTGCACAGGGCACTGAATATATTATTGCTTCGGAGTCGGTGGCGATCACCGCGCTTGGTTTTAAAATTGAGCGTGATATTGAACCAGGCGAAGCCATCTTTATCAATTCAGAAGGTGAACTATTCACCAAGCAATGTGCAGTAAATCCAGAATATCGTCCATGTATTTTCGAATACGTCTATTTTGCACGTCCAGATGCAATTATTGATGGCATTTCTGTTTATAAAGCTCGTTTGAAAATGGGTGAAAAACTTGCATATAAGATTCTAAAAGAATGGAGTGAGGAACACGATATTGATGTTGTGATTCCAATTCCTGATACCAGTCGTACTTCTGCATTGGAGTTGGCAAATATTCTTGGTGTGAAATTCCGTGAAGGTTTTATGAAAAACCGTTATATCGGACGTACCTTTATTATGCCAGGTCAGCAACAACGTAAAAAATCAGTTCGCCAAAAACTGAATCCTGTCGAACTTGAGTTCAAAGACAAGAATGTTTTATTGGTCGATGACTCGATTGTACGTGGTACAACGTGTAATGAAATCATTCAAATGGCACGTGATTCAGGCGCGAAAAAAGTTTTCTTTGCTTCTGCTGCGCCTATGGTGAAATATCCAAACGTGTACGGTATTGATATGCCAGCGAAATCAGAATTAATCGCTTCAGAACGTACTGTAGAGGAAATTCGTGAAATTATTGGTGCTGATCGCTTAGTTTTTCAAGATTTAGAAGATTTGAAAGATGCTGTTCGTACCAGTAAAGTGCCTGATTTAACAGAGTTTGACTGCTCTGTATTTGATGGTGTTTACGTTGCTGGTGGAATCGACAAGGCTTATCTCGCTGATCTTGAACAAAAGCGTAATGATACAGCGAAGAAGCAAGCCGATGGCTATATTGATGTAAACATCGATGCTGCTTCAGTTGATTTAACTGGCATCAAAGAAGAGTAACGTACTGCATTTATAGAAAAGCGGGAAATTCCCGCTTTTTTATTCTATGATGGTGGCTACGAAACATCCTAATATAAACAATGTAATCAGGAAATTTTACATTGAAAGAAATGAGCCATTATTTAATTGAAAATAAAAGCATCGTATGGTCAATGAGTTTTTGTTGGCTCGCGATGTTATTGACCGTCTTTATTCTCAATTTAATTTTGGGTCTGGTGGTTCATTTCTTTGATTATACGCAGCTCATTTGGTGGCATGCGCTTAGCCCGTATTTTATTGCTTTATTTATTTTCGTCATGTTGTGGTCTGTCGGTGCGGAACTTTATGTATTACGTGAAGGCGGACATTCACTTGCGAAGCAGCTAAAAGCTCGACGTTTAGTGTTTGATGAAAGCACCCCAGAAGAAAACACGGCATTAAAAGTTGTAGAGCAAGTCGCAAATAGCTTTGCAATCGATACTCCAGCGGTATACGTATTGCCTGATGAAGTCGGTGTGAATGCACTAACGGCAGGTTTTAAATCTCAAGATATTGTGATTATTTTGACTTGGGGCGCATTGCAGAATCTAGATGAACTAGAGCTGTATGGGTTGCTGAGTTATGAGTTCAATCAAATTTTATCGGGTGAGGCAGTTGAAAATACCAAGCTTAAAATTCTATACAGCGGCTTAACCACATTTAGTCAGTGGGGCAGTAAATTAGCACAGGCTGGCTATAGTCCTTATGCAACTAAACGTCGTAATAAGTTTGAAACGATTTTTGTTGCGATTGGTGGTGTGATTTGGCTAATCGGTAGTTTAGGTATCCTAATTACACGCTTTATTAAATATCTAACCTTGAGTGGTCGAACCTTTCGTAATGATTTGAAAACCATGCATTTGATGAATAATAATGCCAATATTCAAACGCTATTGCGTATCTATGTGCATCATTCAGGTTCTCAAATTCACAGTGCCTATTCTGAATCGATTTCACATATGTGCTTTGCCAACTCACTCAGCCCACAAAGTTGGATGAATATTCATCCAAGCATTAAAGAGCGGATCTACGAGCTAAATCCAACATTACTGCAAGATTTACAATTAGAAAATCTTAGAAAGTTGCGCAGTCGCCCGTTATTTAGTTTGTTCCGCTCATTGGAAGAAGAAATTACTGATGTCTCCACACCGTGGAGCTCACCTCAGCCATTACCTTTGCTGCGCTTGTCGCCAATCAGTTTTGCATTGAATGATGCGATTAAGCCACTCAATCCTGAAGTACGTAAGCATAAGAAGCGTCCTGAATTGATTCAAAGGGCAATGCAGACGGCAACTGGCTCACGAGAGCTTATGGTGGCGATTTTAATGATTCGCCAATACCGCGAGTTTATTCCACAAGATGCACCAGTGAGTCATGCCATAGTCGATGCTTTGTTAAATTTAGATGGTCGGATTCATGTCCAAATCTTCCATGATGCGTGTAAAAATATTGGTCACATGCCGACCAGTATCGCACGTCAGTTTTTAACGAAATTAGCGTCGATTATACAAGCGGATGGTGAAGTGGGGTTGCTAGATGCTTTGCTCCTAGAGCGCGTGAAGCATGAGTTAAACTTGATGCCAGCACATCTACCAGCAGCATTTGAAGACGTGAAGTCTCAGATCGTTCATTTGATCGATGCTTTATTGCATGTACAACAAATTAATAGTCCAAATCAACTCGAAGTACGCGAGCGCATTTTAAGATTTCTTTTAACTGAAGATGAAATGCGAATGTATGCGGACATTTCAGATGAGCCACTTGATCTTGCTGAAATTTTAAATGATGTGTCTGGACTGCTGTTACGTGATCGTCTCAATATCTTAGCCATTGCTGAGCGGTGTTTGTGGAGTGATCGGATCATTACGCAAGATGAGCTAGATGTTTTAGAATTGTTATATTGGCGTTTGGGCTTTGAGACCAAAGAAGTTGTTGAACAAATGCAGAAGAAAAATAGTTTGATGATTATTTAAGATAAATTTTGCATGCGTCCATATTCTTTTGAGCATGCCTTTGATCGGTAGCGTATAAAAATTGCAGTGTGCAATGCTAGAATTTCTAAACCCTTTAAGCCGCTTTTATCATTAATTGCAGCCTCTTTGTATTTCTTCTATGGGGAGAACAAAAGGTATTTATGAATGAATTCTATGGTTTAAATTTTTATATTTTTAAATTGGTTCAATAGCAATATGACAATAGTGAAACTAAATGCCCGAGATTTAATTATTGATTTACTTTTAGGTTCGCAAGGCCGTGAGATTTCGATTAAGCAAATTATTATTGCCGCTAAATTGTTTGAAATTAGTGAGAATAGTATTCGTGTTGCTGTAACTCGTCTATCGGGTGAAGGCGTGATCGAAGCCATTGAGCGTGGCGTGTACCAGTTTACAGCCCAATCACATGAGTGGGCAGATGTCATGTTGAATCGTAAGCGCGGTATTAAGCGTACTAAAGTCTGGAATCACCAATATCTTGCGGTGTTTACTGGTGAATTAGGGCGGGTTGACCGTACTGCATTGAATCGTCGAGAAAGAGCATTAAAACATTTTGGTTTTAAGGAACTAGAACAAGGTATTTATATTCGTCCGGATAATCTCGCGATTTCATTCGCAGATATTGTCTCAGTATTACAAGCGACTGGTTTAGAGAGCAGCGCCAAGATTTGTCAGATTAATCATTTTGACCCAGCAACTTTGGTCAGTATTCCTAAATTATGGCCGACACAGACACTGAATCAAAATTATGAGAAATATAGTCAGATGATTCAAGACTGGTTACTGACGGTCAACCAGTTAGACTTGGATGATGCAACGAGAGAATCTCTATTATTGGGTCGCCAGACTATTTCACTATTGATGAATGATCCTTTATTACCCGAAGATTTTGTTGATGTTGAACTTCGTGATCAGTTTGCATCCAGTGTTCAGCAACTCGATCAAACGGGGTTAGCACTATGGGCCAAGTTTTATGAGGAAAGTGCGGTATAAGTATTGATATTAATATTACAAAATATATCTTTTAAATTTATTGACAGAAATATTACATGATTTAGAATAAAATTATAATTTACGTATTTATAAAAAATAAATAGGCAGGATAGCGAAATGAATACACGTGTCGCAATGAGCGATTTATTCAGTAGGGAAGAAATCACGGCACTCACATCCAAATCGGATGTACATGGTGGTTGGGCCGTATTGTCAACTTGGGCAGTCATCGGTGGAACGTTTGCCGCTGTTGCGACCTCTTGGGAATATTTGCCTGCTTGGGGCAAATTATTAATGTGTGTCGCTGCGTTGGTGGTTTTGGCGGGTCGACAATTGGCATTGGCTATCTTAATGCATGATGCTTCACATCAAAGTTTATTTAAAACTAAATGGCTGAATGACACCGCGACAGATTGGTTATGTGCACGCCCAATTTGGAATGATCTACATAAGTACCGCGCGCATCACATGCGTCATCACAGTAAAACCTCAACAGTTGATGATCCTGATGTATCACTCGTTGCAGGCTTTCCAACCTCGAAAAAATCTTTGATGCGCAAATTTATCCGTGATTTATCTGGTGTTACGGGTTTTAAATTTGCGGTTGGACGAGTGTTGATGGATATTGAGAAAATGGAATGGACGGTTTCGAATGATCGTCGCTGGATTTCTCAGGAAGGGCGACATTGGTCTGATTATCCAAAGGCCTTTTTAAAAAACAGTGCAGGGGCGATTGCAACCAACGCCGCTATGTTTTCTGCATTGTGGGCGGCAGGTCATCCTAAACTGTATGCGCTTTGGGTTTTGGCTTATTTAACCCCGTTTCCATTGTTTTTACGTGTTCGCTCTATGGCAGAACATGCTGGTATGCCAACGAGCAACAGCGCTTTAACCAATACCCGCACCACACAAGCAGGTTTTATCGCACGAGCTTTAGTCGCACCGATTCATGTCAATTATCATAAAGAACATCATTTGATGGCGACAGTTCCTTATTTTAAACTGCCAAAAATGCACCAAATGTTACGTGAGCGTGGACATGTTTCTGAACCGCCAACCTATTGGCAAGTGCTAAATGAACTTTCCAATCGTGTAGATTGAAATTGCATTAAGCTCTAAGAATAGGTGAGGTCTGTATGCTCTACGCCATGCGTATATATAAATGACAGATAAGACCTCACTGACACAATTAAAACTTTTGAAAATCGATATTAGGTCGCAAATGACAATTACGAAACATGAAATTATTGACTTTCTCGCTCAAGAATTTCCACAAGCACTCAGAAAATGTAGTATTGAAGCGATAACACCTAAAGGTGCGGAGTTGTTATATCAAGTTGATCAGGAGGATTTGCGTCCTGGTCAGACAGTATCAGGTCCGACCTTAATGTTGGTGGCTGATTTTGTATTGTATGTGGCGATTATGGGACATTTAGGGTTGGTTGCCATGGCAGTCACGACCAATATGACGATTAACTTTTTTCGTAAGCCCAAAGCAGGTCAGAATATACGAGCAGTTTGTAAATTGATTAAAGTGGGCAAAACTTTAGTGACGGGTGAAGTTTGGTTATATTCTGGTGATGAGGAAGAAGCTGTGGCTCATGTTATAGGAACCTATGCGATGCCACAAAAATCTTAGAATAATTTTAAAAATAACAACGACAAATACTGCAAATCATAACAACATTTCAGTATGCGAAAGAGTCAGAACATGCTACAACTAAGCTGTTCAAACTTATTTGTTCTGACTAATTTCTACAGATATGACTATACCGCTTGACCTTACCCCTTTATCGCAAATTGAATCAAATCAAGAATATATTTTAGCGATTAAACGTAATGATTTATTGCCTGTGTTCAACGATCCTCATCGTTTGAATCATTATGCCGATCATTTGGTTCAAGCACAAAGTGTCTTGTTGAATGGGGTTGATCCCAAACTCAACCAACAACTCAGTGAAGTGATCACTCAAATCATTCAGCAATTATCGCAATCAAAGAAGTATGTAGGCGGTAGAAGATTTAATGCATTACAGAAATGGTTAGGCATTGATATTGAATATGATGCTGGTCAAGTCAAATATGTCAAAGATTTAGATCAACTTATTCAGCAAGCCAATCATTTAAGCCAAAGATTACAGATTGAAATTCAAAAATCTCAATCTCGATTACAACAAGTGTTGGGCCTAAGAGAGCAAATGGCAGCATATATTGTGGCGGCAGAGCAGTTTTTAAGCGAATATGCAGCATTTAGCAAGCAGCAAACACTTGATCATTTTGTAGAGCGGCTTTCAAAAAAAATTAATACTTTACAAACCTTACAGGCGAGCAATGATATTGCAATGAAACAGATGCAATTGTCTCAGCATTTGTCTTTTAGTCTATTAGACCGTTTCAAAGAAGCTCAGCAAGTTTTAATTCCTGCGTGGCAATATCATTTAAAGCAAAGTCGTGAGTCAAATTCTTCGGCTGTACTTGAACAGCTCGATAAGAGTAGAGAAAATCTAATCCAAAATCTGAAGAAATCATTACAGAAATAAGAGGGGAGCATTATGTCAAATTCAGAGTTAATACCATCATCAAACGAGTTAGTTGTGAATCAAGAACAACGATTTGAGCAACTCAATTTAAAAGAGTTGGGCTTACAGCCACAAGACTTCGCTGAAGTGATGAGTGCGCATAAAGAACTGAATGATATTAGTATCACAGTTGTGGCGGAGTATGGAAAGAATATTGCCAGCAAGACTTCAACCTATACTGATGAGTTGCTGAGCCTTGTACAAAATAAGGATTTGGATGCAACTGGGCAGAAGTTAAATGAAGTCGTACAGGTTGCCCAACAACTGAATACTTCGAGTATTTTAAATAAATCAAAAAGCTCAGGTTTTTTTGGTGGGATACTGAGTAAGTTTAAAAATGCTAAACAAAGCTTTGATCAGCATTTTAATACCACAAAAGAACAGATCGATGCGTTAGTCAAAGAGATCGAAAGTTCTCAATCGGGCTTGAAAGCACGTGTGGGTACACTGGATAAAATGTTTGATGCAGTACAAGAGGAATATAAACAACTTGGTGTTTATATCGCAGCAGGTCAGCTTAAACAGCATGACATCCAACAGCAAATCTCGACCTTAACTGTACAAGAGCAAGATCAACAAACAACGCAAAAAGTCTATGATTTAAATCATTTGGCGAATAATCTTGAAAAAAGAGTCAGTGATTTACAGGTGTTGCAACACTCAGCCATGCAAACCTTGCCGATGATTCGTATTATTCAATCGAATAACCTGATGCTAGTCGACAAGTTTTATGCGATTAAAAATATTACCTTACCTGCATGGAAAAATCAGATTAGCTTAGCAATTTCATTGCAAGAGCAAAAAAATAGTGTGCAACTTGCTAAAGCAATTGATGACACAACCAATGAGTTATTACGCCGTAATGCTGAATTGTTGCATCAAAACTCAGTAGATACTGCCAAGGCTAATCAACGTTCAGTGATTGATGTTGAAACACTTGAACATGTACAAAACACCCTCATTAATACAGTAAATGATGTGATCCAAATCCAGAAAGAAGGTATGCAAAAACGTGCTGAGGCAACTACTCGTTTACGTGCCTTGCAGGACAATCTAAATCATTTGGTACTGGAAAATAGTGGGCAAAATTCGCCAAAGTCTTGATGTTATAAGAGGAAAAATCATTGTCACCCATAGATGACTTTAGTGTTCAACCGATAGAGCAACGTTTAGAGACTTTAGCAAAGCGCCAAAGTCATCTTATGATCTGGTTTTTTCTCAGTATGACCTTGGTGATAGCCATTGGGGTCTCCTTATTTTTTCAAAAAGAGATGATCTATCGTTTTTTTGATCTTTCTACCCATGTTCAAGTTTTAGACTTACCTTATCACGTACAAGATTTGATCCCTTTTAAAGATCCTATCGATTATTTCTTTAATCTGTTGTCATGGGTAGGGTGGCTGTTTGTTAAAGTTTTTGGGGCACTGGTTGGTGCTTTTTTGCTTGTATATTGGGCAAAGAAACTGAAGTTTTTCCAACGCCGTTTTCAATCATGGACGCAACGTTTTGTTGCATGGTTGATCGCATTTATTTTAATTTGGTCAGGTCTAAGTTATCTGCAATATGACTGGAGCGATGATACTGAACAAGCATATCAACAATGGATGAGTTATCGAACCAATATTATTGAGAGTCAAATTGCTCAAGATTTACAGCGAACCAATATCTCTCCAACAGAAAAAGCCTACGTGTTGGCTCAGGTGGCGTTGTTACATCCATCTGTTGACCGTAAGACAGCAAATGTCTATGTCAATCAGCTCGTTGAAGCTGAAAAAAATAATCCAATTCAATTTAATCAATATGACTTTCAGCCTGAGCAATTATGGGTGATGCAGCAGCAACTTTATGGTAGAAGCGTTACAGCGACGACACAGGCATTAGATACACGTGCTCAACAGGCGCAACAGTTCTCAAGGATCGTAAATGTCATCTTGTGGGGAATGATTGCACTTGTACTTGGCTTAAGTGGAATCTTATATACGCTTGCTAAACATTTGAAAAATCGACGTGATCGAATTACGCATAAACTTGATGTGTAGTTAAACTACGTTCGGTTTATTCGATCAAACCCATAAAAACATACTGTTTTACCTATTTAGTGCTTTTGCGTACTATAGCCTCATTGAAAGAATTTAGCCGACTTGAATTGTTGAGAATTTGGAGACATCGATGTTAGATCAAAATATTAAAACTCAATTAAAAGCTTATTTAGAACGTTTAGAAAGTCCGATCGAGTTGGTTGCTGCTTTAGATGATTCAGACAAAGCTGCAAAAATCAAAGAACTTGTCACTGAGATTGCGGAATTGTCTGATCAGGTGACCGCACGTTTTGATGGTTCAAACGCTCGCCGTCCAAGTTTTGGGGTAGCGAAAGCAGGCGAACAGCCACGTGTATTCTTTGCTGGCTTACCGATGGGACATGAGTTTACTTCTTTGATCTTGGCATTATTACAAGTGTCTGGTTATGCCCCTAAAGTCTCTGATGAAGTTTTAACTCAAATTAAAGGCTTAAATCTTGCGGCAAACTTTGATGTGTTTATTTCGTTGAGCTGTCATAACTGTCCAGATGTGGTTCAGGCATTGAATTTGATTGCGATCAACAATCCAAATACCACCACCACCATGATTGATGGTGCATTCTTCCAAGACGAAGTGGAACAACGCAAAATCTTGGCTGTACCGATGGTATTCCAAGATGATCAACACATTGGTCAAGGTCGTATGACTTTGGAAGAAATCCTTGCCAAGTTAGATAGCAACTCAGCTGAGAAAGATGCAGCAGCGATCAATGCCAAAGATGCATTTGATGTGTTGGTGATCGGTGGTGGTCCTGCTGGGGCAACCGCAGCGATCTATGCTGCCCGTAAAGGGATCAATACGGGTATCGTGGCAGAGCGCTTTGGCGGTCAGGTGATGGATACCATGGATATCGAAAACTTTACCTCTGTACAAAAAACTGTCGGTCCTAAGTTTGCTGCCGAGATGGAAGCGCATGTGCGTGAATATGATGTCGATATCATGAACTTGCAACGTGTCAGCAAAATCATCGGTGCAGATCAAACAGCATCTGGCTTGGTTGAAGTTGAACTTGAAAATGGTGCCAAGCTAGAATCAAAAACCATCATTCTTTCTACAGGTGCGCGTTGGAGAGAAATGAATGTACCGGGTGAAGCAGAATACCGTACTCGTGGTGTGGCGTATTGCCCGCACTGTGACGGTCCACTGTTCAAAGGTAAGCGTGTTGCGGTGATTGGTGGCGGTAACTCTGGTGTAGAAGCTGCAATTGACCTTGCTGGCATCGTTGAGCATGTCACGTTGGTGGAATTTGATACCAAACTTCGTGCCGATCAAGTGTTACAGAACAAGTTAAACAGCTTGCCAAATACTACGGTAATCCTGAATGCATTAAGTACTGAAGTGTTGGGTGATGGTTCTCAAGTCACTGGCTTAAAGTATAAAGATCGTGCAACTGATGAAGAACATGTGGTTGAGCTTGCAGGGATCTTTGTTCAAATTGGTTTATTACCAAACACCGACTTCTTGAAAGACAGTGCAGTTGAGTTGAGTAATCGTGGTGAAATCATAGTAAATGATCGTAATGAAACCAATGTCAAAGGTGTGTTTGCTGCGGGTGACTGTACCACTGTACCTTATAAGCAAATCATCATTGCGACGGGTGAAGGCGCCAAAGCATCACTTTCTGCTTTTGATTATATGATTCGTTCGGGTAATTAACAGTTCGTAATTTTCTTATAAAAATGCCCAAACTTGCGTTTGGGCATTTTTTATTATTGCGTTAAGGTTTATATAAACCATGATCAACAAGATGTTGACGCAGAATCCGACGTAATTCTAAGATCGCTTCAGGCGTTTCCTGAATCGAATGTCCACCATGTAAGATTTTTTCAGAGACAGCCCCATCTAAATGCGCACTTTTATAAGGAACGATGCCATCAGTAATGATATTAGGATCGTCACTTTTGGTAATATTGCCCATAATTGAATGGAAAACTAAGCCTTTTTCAGGTGGAATATTGGCAGTCAGTTCCATGAATTTTGATTTTTTGCTTAAATCACTTGGGCCATTTTGAATAACATCACTGGTCAGCGTTTTTACAAAGTCTTTAAGCTCCATATCATCACTGGTCAATGTATCAGCCAACGTGGTTAAGAAAGTTGCAGGTAAACGAATGATTTTACGCGCAGCTAAAGTAAACCAACGATCAGCATAATCCGTACCACGATGTGGTGAAGCCAAGAAAATAGCCCGATCAAAGTTTGTAATTGGCTTCATTTTGAGTCGTTCGCTAATCGCGGGATGCTTTCTCAGTTGGGTTTGTTGGCGACTACTCATCATTGCTAATGCTTGTTTGGATAGATCAACATCGCTGACCAGAAGTCGACTAATAATCCCGCCCATACTATGACCAATGAGAACAGCATCTTTTGCTGCGGCATCTTTGGGATTTAATGAAGAAAATGCTTGTTTTAATAATGCATAAATCTGAAAACGGCTTTCTAAGATTGGCATATTGGTTGAGTAAAAAACTTGCCAGACTTGATATTGTTCACGTAAAACAGTATCACCCATAATATCATTGGTGACCGCAATCCAAGCCTCAGGGCTACTTGCAAGACCATGAACGAGCACGATTATTTTCTTATTTGGGTTGTACGGCTCTAACATGTATAGATGTGGCATGGTTAAACGCTGATCTCGATCAATCAAGCTTAAATATGCTGCCGCACCTAAATTATTTTCTGCTAACCAAAGTCCATACGGTGCAGAAAAATTTGCTGCAAGTGAGTAGGGTTTACCTGCGATGGTTACTTTTTCAGTGTTATAAGGATCATAAGCTTTAATTTCAAATTCAGGACTGGTTAAAACATCATTGACAGTTGCAGCAGCTTTTTTGGGTTGGGCAATGATGGTCGAAGCCAGATAACGTGCTGGATGGATATTGGGATTTATGCCGTTAGGGAAGTCATAGTTTAATGGATCGAGTATATATTGGTTCTCATGCTTACGGTCTGACGTGGCAAAGACCGCAACAAAATCAGAACCGAAGCCATCACGACGGTTAAGTGCACGTAAGCCTGAGAAGTTCATGTTATAGCTAGAAACAAACTGTTCTAGGCTCTCATTTTGTAAACGTTGATATTCATTTAAATCAAGTGAATAGGTGCTTTTTCCAATTTTAATCGTTGGCTCAAATGCTTGTTTAGGGTATCGAACTTTGTGAACTTGTACCAGCCTAGCTAAAGCTTGGTTATAAAAATCCAGAATTTGTACCTGACGGTTATCAAATAGACGCTCTTGTGGTTGGCGAGTGGTTTTAAATAAATAGGCATAACTGTAACGAATCGTTTTATCCAAAGCATCTAGTTCTTGATCTAGACATTGCTCATAAGCTTGTTGGATCGTTTTTTGTTCTTCTTCAGCTTTATGCTTGGTCAGTTTGCTGACTTTGCATGCAGATGACTCTGATAACGCCATGGCTTTAGCAAGATATAACTCACTTGCGGTTGATAGTAATTGTTCATCTAATATTTGCGGGATTTCATGTAAATCAGCTACGCATTCATTGGGGGTTTCCATACAAATCTTAGCGGCTTTACCTGACATCGAAAGCACATTGAGGCTGGCCTCACTGAGTTTTTTTTGTGTCAAGATACTGTTACGTTCATTGGCAATGGTGACATTCAATGCTTGTTCTTTTAGGCTGACAACCTGACATCCACTGAACATGAGGGTACTGAGTAAACTGATAACAAATAGACGTTTATTGGGGGTAAATGCTTGCATCATGGATCAGCACAGGTCACGAGATTGGTTGTAGCTATAATACTGAAATAAGATGTTTTTTCAATGAATAAAAAATAGGCTGTACTAGACAGCCTATTTATATTTAAAGCGAAGATGAAATTAGTTCATGACTTGCCAAACATTCCAGCGTTTACCAGATTCTACTTCACGAATTAAACGATCAGCGACTTCTGCTTCATCTGGAAATTTAATTTTATAGTTCTTTAAGGTTTGAATTGCATTTTTCTTCTGCTCTAACCAAAGATAGTTATTAGCAGCAGAAAGATAAGCCTCTTGAACTCCGCCTTTGATTGCTTTGTCTAAATAAGGAATCGCTTCACGTTGACCACCGCCTTCAGATAAACCAAAACCGAACCAGAAATTGATTTCGGGATCATTTGGGCTAATGGCAAGAATACGCTGTGCATAATTTAAAGATTTAGAAGTATAAGATGTACCCAAATCTAAGTTACGCGCCATGACACTGGCTTTAAACGCACGTGTTAATACATCAAATGATGCATTTGGTTTTTCTGCTAAAGCATCAAGTTTATGGGTGATTTCTTTAAGTTTAACTTCATAGCCTTTGCGTTCTTGACGATCAGGGAAACGTGGTGGGTAATGGCGTGCCTTACCTTCAACCAATTGTAAGAAATCATCGATTTCAGTGACATCAACTTCATTATCACCAGCGAGTACGGCATATTTCATACTACGTTGTTTGCTATCAATCGTTGGAACAATGAGTTTGTTTACATCCAAAGTCATTGATTTAGACGGATCATTTTGTAATGAAACGACCATTTTGGTTACTGGTTGAGCTGTGGCATCTTTAATCGCCAATTCAAAACTTGGCGGTGCATCATACTGGATTGGATTTAAAGCATAGAAAGCTGGAGTAGGATCAGGTTCTTTAAATACAAAAGGTTCAGCAACACTTTCTTTTTTGGTTGGCGCAATACCGCATGCCGTTAGAAATGAGGTTGAAAGTACGAGTAATGCCAAAGGCTTAAAATTCATGATCTACATCCATTAATTCTAGTAAGGTGGTAAAAGAAGTTGGTTTCGCTAGTCTAGGAAAAGCGAAACCAACTTGCAATGTGTGGCATGTTGTATTTTTATAATTTATTCCGTTTTTGATGGAATACTTTGCGCTTCACATTCTCGTCGAACTTCTTCAATGATTTTTAACTCTTCTTTACTAAACGGTTGAGTTTTAGAGTTCTGACCTTTAAATGTTGGATCGAGTAGCGAGAGTCTTTGACAAAGCGTATTCATACGTTTTTCATTGTTCTGCATACGATCCAGTAGAACACGAATACCTTCTAAAATTGGATCAGCTTGTTCTTCAGTTGTGGCATAGGGTTCAAAACCAATGCTTTCTGCATAATCTCGACGCAGTGCTTCTTGTTCAGTTTGCTCTACTGTTGCTGGTTGTTTGAAAATATAACGAGCAGGACTACCTACAGCGGTTACACCAGCAGGGACTTCTTTTGTTACTACAGCATTGGAACCGACTTTTGCACCTTTATGTACAGTAAAAGGCCCTAAAATTTTTGCTCCTGCACCAACTACCACGCCATCTTCTAAAGTAGGGTGACGTTTACCTTTGTTCCACGTCGTACCACCTAAAGTCACACCGTGGTATAGGGTTACATCATTGCCAATCTCAGCAGTTTCACCAATCACAACACCCATGCCATGATCTATGAAGAAACGTTTGCCAATTTTCGCACCCGGATGGATTTCGATACCTGTGGCAAAGCGACTAAAAGACGACAGCAGGCGGGCAGTGCCTTTATATTCTTTTTTCCATAACTCATGTGCCATGCGATGCATAATCAATGCATGAATACCTGGATAAGTGGTCAAAACTTCGAGTGTATTGCGTGCAGCAGGATCACGTGCAAATACAGCTTCGATATCTTCTTTGAGCTGTTTAATCATTGGACTGATCCTCCTTCGTGTTTTTTTTCCACGAACCATTCGCAAGTGCTTGCACTCGACTAAATATTCCGCGTAATAAATGATATTCCATACGATCTAATTGTATCCTTCCAAATAAACGACGCAAGCGTAATGGAAGTAAACGGGGATTATTTGGGTCTAAAAACTCAATTTCTGTGAGCATTTTTTCTAAATGGGGGTAAAACTCTTCCATTTGCTGTTGATTTACGAGAGGTTCATCCCACTGCATACTTTGTTGTTGTTTGAGTTGCATGTGGTCATCTGGCATGCTGAGCGCTTGCGTATTTTGTTCAAGTGCAGCCATACGTAACTCATAACAAACCACCTGAATGGCTTGAGCCACATTGAGCACGCCATATTCAGGATCAACAGGAATGGTTAAATGATAATTTGCCAAAGCCAATTCTTCGTTGGTTAAGCCACGATCTTCACGACCAAAGACAATCGCAATATTTTGTTGTTGCTTTGCGGCTTGCAATGCTTCTTTTGCAGCAGGTCGAACATCAAGTAATGGCCAAGGAATCGTGCGACTACGCGCACTGGTACCAAAAACCAAATGACAGTCTTGAATCGCGTCTTCTAAAGTGTCCACAATTTCGATCTGTTCAATGAGGTCTTGAGCACCTGCTGCCAAGGCATCAATATCTGGATGCGGATAAGTTTTGGGTGCAACTAAGACAAGTTTAGATAGCCCCATTGTTTTCATTGCACGTAACGCACTACCAATATTTGCAGGTAGTGTCGTATTGACCATGACAATACGCACATGATCCAAATGTTTGGACACGTTGTTTGAGTCAAACAGGTTCATATATCATCCAAATTTAAGAATATTGAGAGATTTCAGTTTGATAAAGATCTAAAGCTTCATCCATTGACATATTTTCAGGTGGTGGGGCAACAACACTGACTTTAGGTGCTTCAGCCACTTTTGCTGCTTTTGATTTCACTTGATATTCAATAAAAATTGCATCTTTACCAAAATAATCACGCAACTTTGCCAGCAATTCATCTAGAGGTGCAACTTTCCACTGAGCACCTAAGTGTAATTCTGCTGTTGCAAAGCTTTGTTCAATTTGCATGTGTAGGCCAATATGTTGGCACATATCAATATTACAATAGGGTAAAAGCAGAGTTTGCAGATCTTTAGCCAATGATTTTGTCATTAAATCGTGGCTTAAGCGAACTTGGATACTTTGGGCGCGTTTCTGACGAATCTCATTTAAACTAAATGCCTTGCTTAACCTTGCCATTGGGCGGTCGAAGCCTTCACGTTCGTAAATTTCACCCTCAATAACCACGACCTGATCTGGTCGAACGATCTCTTTATAGCGTTGGAAACGTTCGTGATTACAACTGATTTCAACACGTGCTGTACCGTCATCTAAGGTGATCATAATACGGTTTGGAAAGTTTGCAATGTCGACAACCAATCCAGCAAAAACAGTGGTAACACCGCGACGTGTCGGCGTGAGTTCATTGAGTTTTGCGGGTACAAATGATTTTAATTCAGGGCGGTAGACATCAATTGGATGACCTGTTAAGTACAAACCAAGCGTATCTTTTTCACCTTTTAAGCGAACTTCATCAGCCCACGGTTTAACGGGTTTGGCGGGTTTGCGCTGAACTTCTTCAACTTCACCAAACAAATCCATGATCCCGGTTTCGCGGTTGCTTCGGGCTTGCTCAGCAGCTTGTACCGCTTCAGGAAGTTGTGCCATGAGGCTTGAACGTTCAATACCCAAACAATCCAGTGCACCTGCACGAATTAATGCTTCTAAGGTTCGTTTGTTGATTTTCTTTAGATCAATACGATGGCAGAAATCAAATAAATCTTTATAAGGACCTTCTTTGGTGCGTGAGTCGATCACAGACTGCATCGCTTGTTCACCGACACCTTTAATCGCACCTAGTCCATATACAATGGTTTGTTCATCACTGGCATGGAAGTGATACAACGACATATTTACCGAAGGTGGAAGCACGTCTAATTTGTTATTACGACAGTCATCAATTAAAAATACAATACTGTCGGTATTTTGCATTTCCGATGACAGTACCGCTGCCATAAACTCAGCAGGGTAATGCGCTTTTAACCAAGCTGTATGATAGGCAACTAAGGCATACGCTGCGGCGTGGGATTTGTTAAAACCATAACCTGCGAACTTTTCCATATAGTCGAAGATATGGTTGGCAGTTGAGACATCAATCCCTTTTTGTCCTGCACCTTCAGTAAAGATTTGGCGTTGTTTTACCATTTCTTCGGGTTTCTTTTTACCCATCGCACGACGGAGTAAATCTGCACCACCAAGCGTATAGCCCGCACATATCTGCGCAGCCTGCATCACCTGTTCTTGATAAACCATAATACCGTAGGTTGGTTCTAATACGCCTTCAAGTAAAGGATGCAGGTATTCAAACTCACCACCATGCATACGATGGATAAAGTCTGGAATAAGATCCATTGGACCCGGACGATATAGGGAAACGAAGGCAATAATTTCTTCAAATTTGCTTGGTCTCGCTTCCTTCAACATTTTTTTCATGCCGACGGATTCAAACTGGAACACCGCAGTTGTATTTGCATTGGCAAACACAAGATAGGCATCTTTATCATCCAATGGCACATCAACAATATTTAAAGGAACTGCCGATTTGATCCGTTTATTGATATTTTGAACAGCATCTTCGATTACGGTCAGGTTACGTAAACCCAAGAAGTCAAACTTGACCAGACCTGCGGCTTCAACGTCATCTTTGTCATATTGCGCAACACGGCCAGTACCATCGGCTTCACACAGAACAGCTGAATAGTCGGTAATTTTGCCTGGTGCAATCACCACACCACCAGCATGTTTACCAGTGTTACGCGTGATCCCTTCGAGTTTGAGCGCCATTTCCCAAATCTCAGCGGCGTCGTCATGATCTGGATTTGAAGGATTGGTGACAATATCTTTAAGTTGCGGTTCCATGTCGATGGCTGTTGCCAAATCAACACCAAGCGGTTTGGTTGGTACCATTTTTGAAATACGATCGGCTAGACCATACGATTTACTCAATACACGTGCGACATCTCGAATCGCACCTTTTGCAGCCATCGTACCGAAAGTGGCAATCTGTGAAACCGCTTCACGACCATAGTTTTGAGCAACGTATTCGATGACACGGTCACGACCTGCAATACAGAAATCGACATCGAAATCGGGCATTGAGACACGTTCAGGATTTAAGAAACGTTCAAAGAGAAGATCATAACGCAGGGGATCAAGATCGGTAATTTTTAAACTATATGCGACCAAAGACCCTGCACCCGAACCACGTCCGGGACCAACAGGCACACCATTATTTTTGGCCCATTGAATAAAGTCCATGACGATCAAAAAATATCCGGGGAAACCCATTTTCAGGATAATATCGACTTCATACTTAATTCGTTCATCATAGGGCTTACGAATTTCCGCCCAGTCTTCATCACGCTCTGTAATCGGATAAAGATGATTAAGGCGTTCTTCTAAGCCTTCACGAGATAAATGTTCGAAGTAACTATCAATGGTATAACCATCTGGAATCGGGAAGTCGGGTAAGAAATAAGTACCCAATTGCAACGCGACATTACAACGTTGCGCGATGTAGTAACTGTTAGCGATCGCACTCGGAATGTCTGAAAATAGTTCAGACATTTGTTCGCCAGTTTTAAAATACTGTTCTGAACTAAAGTTTTTAGGGCGCTTATTATCACCCAATACATAACCATCGGCGATACAAACACGCGCTTCGTGCGCATCATAATCATGTTGTTCGATAAAGTGCACATCATTGTGTGCAACCACACCAATTTGATATTTTTCTGCAAGTTTAAGGGCTTGCTGAATAAAATCCTCTTCACCAGCACGTTCAGTACGCGTGAGTGCCAAATAGACGCGATTACCAAACTTTTCGATCCAAGCTTCTAATAATGGCTCAGCTTTTTGCGGGTTGGATGAGCAAAGCATTTGCCCGACATCACTACGTTGCCCAAGTAATACGATTAAATCTTCAGATTGTTCGAGTATCCAATCCTTTTGCACGCAGGGGATACTGAGCTGTTGTCCTTCGATAAAGCCACGAGAAACGATTTCGGTTAGACTTCTCCAACCTGTGTTACTCATGGCTAATAATGTGGCTCTATGTTCAGCATCATTTAGACGGATCACACTGCCAAGAATTGGTTTAATACCTTTCTTTAGGCAAGCCTCATAAAATTTCACAGCAGCATGTAAGTTAGATAAATCTGTAAGTGCCAATGCAGGCATTTCATCTTTTACGGCAACTTTGACCAAATCAGGTATGCGAACAATCGATTCTGTAATCGAAAATTCTGTATGAATACCAAGATGAACAAACTGCATAAATCTATCCTTAACACGACCGTCGATTATTCTAACATGCTCTGTGTATGGCTGTTGTCTAATATTTTTACAATAAGATCATATCTACTTTTTATTTTAAACGGCAAAGAAAAAACCGATGTATATGTGATCTAGACATATACATCGGTTTAATTCCATCAACTTCAATATTACAGGCTTAAATTAATATTCCCAGAACATCCGTTGAATCTCATTTGCATCATTGGTTTTCGTAAGTGCAAGAGCCGCCAAAATACGTGCTTTTTGTGGATTTAAGTCATGTGCAGCTACCCAACCATATTTATCATCTGGTTGTTCAGCATTACGTAAAACAAATCCTCGAGCGACGCGAGACGAACGAATAATTTGAATGCCTTGTTCATCACGTAACTGTTTTAATGTAGGTACGATGTAATTTGCGATTGAACCATTACCTGTACCCGCATTTACAATTGCTTTGGTGCCCGCTTTTGCATAAGCAACATAAGCATCTGTAATCATAGAGTCAGAACCATAAGCGATCTGAACGACAGGGAGTTGATCGCCTTTAATATTTTCAATATTAAATTCAGATGTCGTGGTATGACGTTTTAACGAATTTCGGAACCAATAGGGTTTCTTTTCAACCACAGTACCTAATGCACCCCATTGGCTGACAAAGGCATTGGTATGAATATTGATTCCTTTGGTGACATCACGCGCAGCAAAAATAGAATCATTCATCAGAACCAATACCCCTTTGTTTTTCGCTTCATTAGATGAAGCAAGGGCAACAGCACTATAAAGGTTGAGAGGGCCATCGGCAGAAAGAGCCGTTGATGGACGCATTGAACCGACTAGAACAATTGGTTTGTCGGTATGAATAACAAGGTTTAGGAAGAACGCTGTTTCTTCGAGCGTATCAGAACCATGCGTAATGACAATGCCATTCACCGATGGTTTTTTGACTAAATCGTTGACTTGTCTTGCCAGAGATAAAAGTTCTTTATCAGTAATATTTTCAGAGGCGATCTGTAACGCTTGTACACCACTTACATTGGCTAAATCTTTGATTTGAGGTACAGCATTAATTAATGCATCGACAGGTACTTTTGCTGCTGTATAGGTTGCACTGTTGGTCGAACTTGCACCTGCACCTGCAATCGTACCGCCTGTTGCGATAACGACTACATTATTTTTTGCATACAATGAAACTGATGCGGCAAGTAGAGTTAATCCTAACCCTAATGATTTAACCGTTTTATTAATCATTAATGACAATCCTGTATTTTATCTTCCATTGAAACACAATGCCTATGCCAGACATGGCGACTATTATTTGAATTTTTAGTCGCTAAATCATTGGCATTTTATTTTTTATTGGGATGCGCTGCGAGGGCGAATAGTTGCTTGAATAGCCGAATAGATAATTTTATTAATAGTGCTCGAATAATAGGTTAAAACGAACAATATCAGTTGTTTGGGATATAATTGTAATGCAACCAATGGTTTTGCGTCATCTTGGTGCGATTTTTCTAAATTGTAGACGGAGTAGTCTAAAATAAAAAAAGCAATGTCTAGCTTAGACATTGCTTTTAATTTTATTGATTAACGACGCGTGGCTAAGAAGCGATCTAAGCGATTAATTGCTTCTCGCAGTTCATTTTCTGCGGGTAAAAATACCACACGGAAATGGTCTGGTGTCGGCCAATTAAATCCTGTTCCTTGTACCAGTAATACTTTTTCAGCTTTCAATAAATCCAACATTAAAGCCTCATCATCTTCAACTGGATAAACATCAGGATCTAGTCGAGGGAAACAATACATCGCACCTTCAGGTTTGACACAACTCACGCCCGGAATTTCATTAAGCATTTCCCAAGCAATATTTCGCTGTTCATATAGACGACCACCCGGACGGATTAAGTCGTTAATCGATTGATAACCGCCCAAAGCCGTTTGAATAGCATATTGCGCTTGATGGTTGGCACATAAACGCATAGATGCCAACATGTCTAAGCCTTCAATATAATCTGCTGCGCGTGCTTTATTACCTGTAATCGCCATCCAGCCTGCACGATAACCTGCGATACGATAGGCTTTTGATAAACCATTGAATGAAACACAAAGTTGATCACCTGCCAAAGCAGCTACGGCTACATGCTCAATGCCGTCATAAATAATCTTGTCGTAAATCTCGTCCGCAAATAAAATCAAATCGTATTTCTTTGCCAACGCAACAATTTGTGCAAGAACATGGCGTGGATAGACTGAACCTGTTGGGTTGTTTGGGTTAATCACCACGATCCCACGCGTGTTCGGCGTGATTTTACTCTCCATATCCGCAATGTCAGGATACCAATAATTTTCTTCATCACATTTGTAGTGAATGGCGGTACCACCAGATAGGTTTACTGCTGCGGTCCATAATGGATAATCGGGCATGGGTACCAGCATTTCATCGCCATCGTTTAGTAAGCCTTGCATGGCCATCACGATCAGTTCAGAGACACCATTCCCGACATACACATCATTGACGTGCATATCAAAAATGCCTTTTTGTTGGTAATACTGACAAATAGCTTTACGCGCAGGGAAAATCCCTTTTGAATCCGTATAACCAATTGCATTTGGCAAGTTTAAAGCGACATCATTGATGATTTCTTGTGGCGCTTCAAAGCCAAAAGGCGCAGGGTTACCAATATTTAATTTTATGATTTTATGACCCTGTTCTTCCATTTCATTGGCGGCTCGTAACACAGGACCACGAATGTCGTAGCAAACATGCTCGAGCTTAGAAGATTTTTTGATTTCTCGTGGGGTTTGAATCGTGTTATTCATCTTGGTGTTCTCGGAAAGAGTGGGGTTCACTTTGGCATAGCGATATAAATAACTTTTAAATGTTTCAGTTGTGACTAAATCAAGATCATGTTGATCTCTAAGCAATGTGACAATTTTTTCATGCGTAAATCCGTCCTGTTGATATTGTTTAATCACAGGCAGTAGACTTTTAAAAATAACGCTTTTTTTTTGCGACATTTTTTAATCTCAAGCAAGAATAGAACTAAGATTAACATTGTTTTTGCTTGCTTGAAAGCACATGTGAAATAAAAATGCTCACTTAATTTTGTTAATTTGCTCTCTTTTTGCTTTCTAATTATGGGTGTTTTGTAACTTATTTCGTTAAGACTAGAAATTTTATAATGAATGACGTAAATATAGGATTATTCTATTTTAAATAGTGAAATAAGAAGGAATATGTCATGGGAAAAGTCAATAAAACTGACCGTGAATGGCAAAGAGAGCTATCGCCAGAAGAATATCGTATTACCCGTAAGAAAGGTACAGAGCCTGCTTTTACAGGTCAATATTGGAATAATAAGCAACATGGGGTGTATGTATGTCGTTGTTGTGGCGCTGAATTATTTTCTTCTGAAACAAAATTTGACAGTGGCTGTGGTTGGCCTAGTTTCTATCGACCAATTGATAGTATTGCAGTAGAAGAACACGAAGATTTGTCTCATGGTATGGTCAGAACAGAAATAGTCTGCCATGATTGCGACGCACATTTAGGGCATGTTTTTGAGGATGGCCCACAACCGACTGGTCTACGTTATTGCGTAAATTCGGCATCATTACAACTTAAAACACAAGAAAAGAATGACGAGGAAACTTATCCATGAGTAATATTTATCAGTTTGAAGCTGAGTTGTTAGAGGGAGATATAAAAGCGCTCGCTGATTATAAAGGCAAGGTCATGCTGATTGTAAATACAGCCAGTAAGTGTGGCTTTACCCCACAATTTGCGGGGCTTGAGAAACTTTATGAAAAATATAAATCTCAAGGCTTAGAAGTTTTAGGTTTTCCATGCAATCAGTTTGGCGGACAAGATCCAGGTACCAATAAGGAGATTGGGACATTTTGCCAACGCAACTATGGTGTAGATTTTCCGATGTTCGCAAAGGTTGATGTGAAAGGACCTGAAGCACATGTAATTTTTCGTTTTCTAACACGAGAAGCAAAAGGTATTTTGGGGAGTCGTAATATTAAATGGAATTTCACCAAATTTTTGGTTGGACGTAATGGCGAGGTCTTAGGACGCTATGCGCCAACGACGAAACCAGAAGCTTTGGAAGCTGATATCGAAAAAGCTTTAGCGAAAAAATAAAAATACAGATAAAAAAGACGGTCATTTGACCGTCTTTTTACATTAGCGTGTTGATTCGACTATTGTTGGTTTTTCTTTCCTAAAGCTATGTAGCTTGCGGTTAATATCATCAATAAAGGTATAGACCACTGGGATGACCAATAACGACAAGAAGGTACTGGTAATCAGACCTCCAATCACTGAAATCGCCATAGGTGAACGGAAACTCGGGTCTGTGCCAATCCCCAATGCAATCGGTAACATACCTGCGCCCATTGCCAATGTTGTCATGATAATCGGACGAGCACGTTTGTGGCAGGCATCCAGCAAGGCGTTAAAACGTGAATAGCCTTTTTCATTGCGCGCAATAATCGCGTAATCGACCAAGAGAATTGAGTTCTTACTCGCAATCCCCATCAGCATAATCAAGCCAATTAAACTTGGCATAGAGAAACTGCTTTTAGCCAAGAGTAACAACACAAATGCACCACCCAGTGATAAAGGTAATGCCACTAAGATGGTAATTGGTTGTAAGAAATCTTTAAATAAAAGCACCAGCACCACATAAATACACAGTACACCTGTGAGCATCGCTAAACCAAAACTTGAAAATAGTTCCTGCATCACTTCAGCATCACCGATATTGGTACGTGTTACGCTTGGTGGTAAGTTTTTCATAGTCGGTAATTGATCAACTTGTGCGGTCACGTCACCTAAAGGTTGATTGTTGAGCTCAATATTCAGGTTGATATTACGCATACGATTGAATCGGTCGATCTGTGAAGGCCCACTTTCAATATTTACATCAGCGATGCTACCTAACATGACTGGGCCTTTATTTCCTTTGATGATAAGGCGTTTAATGAGCGCTTCATCTTGACGTGCCGACAACGGAAGTTTAATCACAATCGGTATTTGGCGTTGTGATAGATTCAACTTTGCCAAGTTCTGGTCAAAGTCACCAGCGGTCGCGATTCTTAGTGTTTCAGCAATATCATAACTGGTGATACCAAGATCTGCTGCTTTAGCAAAGTCAGGGCGAACAACCAGTTCAGGACGAATCAGTGCAGCGCTTGAACTCACACTACCTATGTTGGGAATGGTTCGTAATTCACGCTCTAGTTTACGAGCAGTCGCCATCAACGCTTCTGGATCATCACCTGAAAGTGCCAGTTGATATTGACTGTTGTTTCCAGCGATACCCACTTGTATCCTTGCGCCTGGGAGTGGGGCTAAACGTTGTCTGATCTCATCTTCAATTTGTTGCAAACTGGCAGATCGATCAGAGCGTTCGGTGGTTTGAATGGTGAGTGTTGCTTTGCGAGGTTCGCTGGAAGCGCCGCCAGCAAATGGATCTGTACCTGCTGCACCACCACCAATAGTGGTATAGACACTTTTGACTTCTGGGTGGTCTTTAATCAGGTTGCGAGCGTATTCTGCTGTTTTTAAAGTTTCCGAAAATTGTGAACCCGGTGTTAATTCTACGCGAACTTGGGTTTGTCCTGTATCTGGCGGAGGTACGAAACCTGTTGGCAGTAATGGAATGAGCATGAGCGAGCCAATAAAAAAAGCAATCGCGCCAAATAATGTGACCCAACGATGGTTTAAACACCAAGTCACTAAACGCATATACACACGCATGACGCGACCATCATTTTCACGATCTTTGGCCAAACCTCTTTGACCTTGATCTTCTATCGATGAGGTCGGCAATGGATGGTCTATTTTTCCAATCCATGGTTTAAGAATATAAGCTGCCATCATCGGGGTAAGTAAACGCGCAACCAAAAGTGAGGCAAAAATTGCGAGGGATGCCGTCCATCCAAACTGAACGAAGAACTTACCTGCGATGCCACTCATAAATGCGGTTGGTAAAAACACGGCGATTAAGGTAAAAGTTGTCGCGATAACTGCAAGCCCAATTTCATCCGCAGCCTCCATGGCCGCTTCATACGGGGTTTTCCCCATCCTCAAATGCCGAATAATATTCTCAATTTCGACAATCGCATCATCCACCAATATCCCTACCACCAAAGACATAGCAAGTAGCGTGACGATATTGAGAGTGAAACCTAGGTAATACATGCCGATGATCGCAGGTAAAATGGAGAGGGGTAGAGCAGTAGCAGCAATGATGGTTGCACGCCAATCTCGTAGAAATAACCAGACCACAAGTACTGCTAAAATTGCGCCTTCATATAGCAGAGACATTGAACCTTTGTAGTTATCTTCAACAGGTTTAACAAAGTTAAAAGCCTCAGTGATTTTAATGTCGGGGTGAGCAGCTTTGAGTTTATCCAAGGCAATGATGACACCTTTTTCAACATCAACCTCACTGGCACCTTTACTCCGGGTGATTTCAAATCCAATAACAGGTTGTCCATTTAAAAGGGCAGCAGAACGTCGTTCGGCTATTCCATCGCGTATGGTTGCGACTTGATCTAGGCGGATATGCCGACCATCACTCAATGCGATATTCATCGCACCAATTTCAGCCGCTGTTTTTACAGTTGCAATCGTACGAATAGATTGTTCACTACCGCCAATTTTAGTTTCGCCACCTGAGGCATCTTGTTGGATTAAGCGTAGCTGTCGGGTAACGTCTGTCGCCGTTGCATTGAGCGCCAATAGTTTTTCAGGGTCGAGTTCGACATCAATTTGCCGAGTGACACCACCTACACGAGAGACAGCACCGACACCTTTGACTTGAAGCATGGCACGAGCAATATCATAGTCGACAAACCAAGATAATGCTTCTTCGTCCATTTTGGGTGATTGAATCGCATAAGTTAAGATCGGAGAACCAGACAGATTGATTTTGCTGACAATTGGATCTCTTAAATCAGCAGGTAAGTCTGAGCGAACCTGTGACACCGCATTGCGAACATCATCCACAGCTTCTTGAAGCGGTTTCTCCAATTCAAACTCTGCGGTAACGCTCACTACACCATCTTGAATATTGGTATATTGATTTCTTAAACCTTGTAAAGTTGCAATCGAGTTTTCGATTTTACGGGCGACTTCAGTTTCAAGTTGAGGTGGTGCTGCCCCCGGCAAGGCGGCTGTCACCGTCACCATTGGCAATTCGATATCTGGGAATTGCTGGATTTTCATCCAATGAAAACATAACAGACCTGCCAAGCCAAGCATAATGAATAATAGAATACTTGGAATTGGGTTGCGGATGGACCAAGCGGAAACATTCATTTTAATGCTCCTGTGTGGTCACAAGCTGTTTGCTAAGCGGCGTGTCGGGGATAGCTTTGGCGACATGTACGAGATCTCCATCCGTTAAAAACCCAGTCCCAGAAGAAACCACTTTTACATTCGCTGCTAAGCCTATAATTTCCACACGATTGCCTAAACGTCGTCCCACAGTGACTTTTTGTTGGGTTACACGATTGTCATTGTCAAGGATAAATACATACGCAAAACCATCACGTAATAACAATGCGGTTTGTGGAATAGTTAGGGCTGATTTTTCGCCTAGATCAAATTCACCTTTGACAAACATTCCCATGCGAACGGCTTGGGTTGTTGGTAAATCAACATAGACCAGACCATAACGTGTCTGCGGGTCAATCACAGGTGCAATCATTCGAACTTTTCCTGTGATCGCAGGTTGAGTTGGGTCAGGTGAAAAGATGCGAGCAGTCATGCCTTGTTTTAATTTATATAGGTCAGTTGTGGTGACTTCTGCACGCCATTCTAAGCGGTGATCTCGGATGAGACGAAATAATTCTTGGCCTGTTTGTGCTAATGAACCCACTGTGGCACTTCGTGCAGAGATAACCCCACTGTCAGGTGCAATCACTTTGGTTTGTGCTAAACGTAATTGATGGCTTTCAATTTGTGCTTTGGCAGCATCTAAACGAGCCTGCGCAGTTGCTTGAGAGGTTTGATATTGCGTGGATTCTTGAGCGGAAATTGCCCCAGTATTTTTGAGTTGTTGGATACGTTTGTGATTGGTGATGGCATCACTAAGTACTGCTTGAGCTTCTGCATAATTGGCTTTTGCGGCGGCTAAGTCAGCGCGAATGGTGTCGCTATTTATTTCTGCGAGAACTTGTCCTCGCTTAACTTCATCACCTACATTGGCGTTTACTTTAGTGAGACGTTGACCTGATAGTTCGCTACCAATCACGACTTCTTGCCATGCGGCAACGTTTCCGTTGGCAGTAAAGGTTTGTTTCCAATTTTGCTGTTCGGGTTGAACGACTGTAACCGTAAGGGCAGCTTTTTGTTCAGTTGTTTCAGGTTTCTTTTTGTCTACATTGGTTGGTTTTTTAGCAGTCCCAACTTGCCGTATTGTGACCAAGATAATCACCAGTACAATAATGATTGCCAAAACGAGCCAAATTTTTTTATTTATTTTCTGGGGAGTTTGAGAAGCCATCTTTCCATTGTTCACCAAAGTTTGATGGCTAAGTATAGACCAAGATTTCACCAGATGGTCAATCGTAAATGAAATGAATATTCAGGGCTGTTGGGGTTATGCTTAGCATCGCTTCATACACTCTTTGTGTATCTTCCATCAGAAGAAACACAAAGAGTGTATGAAAGACGTCTGTTTTTTACTAATCATTAACTGATTAAAGGGAAGAAGCGTTTGGAAATGTTATTTTTCAACCTGTTGAATTGCTGTAATGAATACTTCGCTGTTTTCACATGCTTCATCATTACAAATGGAACTTAACCATACTTCACCATCACCAAACATCAGACCATCTTGGTTGGTAAATGCCTCATCATATTTTTGCTTGAGGATTACGTCCTTAATTTGTGGTGTTAGGATTTTATCGTAGTCTTGAACAAATGCTTCAGCATTTTGAATCGCTTTAGCATTGTTTAATTTGGTTTTAAAAGGATAGCTCACCATATTTGCAACAACGAGCTTATCATTGTTTTTCACTGCATCTTGTAGGAAAGAGAAAGCGATTTTATACTCATCGTTTGTATCGATATGAATGACAGCATCAGCAAAACAAGCTGCAAAATCTTCAGGTGCGCCCAGTTTTGTGACTCGATCAATCAACATTTGATAGTCACTTTCTTCGGCGATACCTGCCCAAACATCTTTGACTTGCATTTCTCCATTTTTTTGTTCAAAAACAAACCATGCAGGGTCACTGATTTGAGTCGCTATATTTGCAGCACTCCAATGACTAATAGAGATTACTTTTTGTATTTGGATATCGTTTCCATTTACTTTTTGATTGATGTAATTGGCAACCCGACGTGCATATTCTTCACGAAGCGATGGGGTTAGTTGAGCTGTACTTTCCTGACAGCTGGGTTGCTGCTCAGTGGTAATTTTTGCTGATTCTGACTCCTTGGTTGTCGTGGGCTGTTTATTACATCCTGAAAACGATAGCAGAAACGGTGTAACGAGAATAGATAACCAAATTTTTGATTTTGCCATGAGTGGTGATTCCAATACCTAACTATTAAACTATTTAGAGGTGGCTTATTGGTTAATAATCAGGGGTGTCGACATCGCAGCCCATGCCATGACAACCAATCCAGTTTCCATGTGTATCAAAGTTCGGATTGCCATCTTTATCAAATTGTGGACGAGTATCTATATTTTTTTGTTTCTTGGGTGGAGGGGTGACATCACAACCAACACCATGACAACCATCGTAGTTTGATTTTTGTGAAGAGTGGTTTTTATGATGATCTGATGATTCTAGTGCTCCAAGAATAACAGCACCTAAGATTGCACCTGCGACTGCTGCACCTGTATCACTGCCATCAGAACCGTAAGTACGAGTACCTTGATCATATGTCCCTGATTTACCATGATGATAGCCATTTTGATCTGCAAAGACACCTGCACATCCCTGAGAAACCCATAGATAGCCAGAGTTTGGATTAAAGCCCCAACTACGATTTAAAATACAGGATGACTGTGAGATTTGATGAATGAGTTGTGGTTTAGAAAAAGATTTAGCGTAGCATTCATTATATTGAAAATGTTTTGACTCACATCGCACAGTGGTTTCAGCTTGTGCTGAGTGAATCGTGCCTAGCCATAAGAGTGCTAAAGTTATTGGTGTAAAAAATATGATTTTAGGATTCATTTGATTTTGATCTCCAAATAGCTCATGGTTTTTTTATTGTTTAGCCTCTTTGTATTTCGCCTATATGGAGAAACAAAAGGGATTTCTGAAAACAGGTGTATTTAATTAAGAATAAGTTTAAATAAACTAAACACATTTAAAGGTTAATCGAGCAACACCATTAACGAGTAAATGTGATTTAGTTTCATTTTTTATTACTTGCACTGTTTTGTTTTGATTGTTGCAGTGTTTATTGGCATTTTGAAGTGCATAAGCTTCAGCGCCTCCTTTTCGGCCTGCAAGAGGCGCAGCTTCTACTGCGGCGACATAGTTGCCATTTCTGTCGGTGCTAATATCTGCATTATAGGTAAGGCCAGCGCCACGGAATTTGGTTTTATCGTTTGAAACGGCACAGCCAGTTAAAAATAATGTAACCATCGATAAAATAAAAAATAAATTATTTAACTTCATAATACCTCACCTTTTTGAATTATTTTCTAGCGAATTAAATTTAATAATTATGTTTAATTCTATTATTTTATTTTTTAAAAATTAATGTTTATGTTTTTATTTGTTTATTTTGTGTTGATCATCTGAAGAATACAGAAAGCTGTATTCTTCACGATAAGGCAGCGCTAAATTTTCTGAAAGTCGCCTGTACAACAAAGTACAGGCTTTTAATTTAAAGTATCGCTTTCAAACGTTTAACCACTTCTTCACATTGCGCTAAATCGGCAACCAACGCCATTCGAACATGACCTTCGCCCGGATTGCCTTGTTCGGTATCACGAGATAAGTAACGACCCGGTAGAACTTTGATGTGCGCTTTTTCCATCAGCAATTTGGCAAAAGTTTCATCATTATCAACTTTTAGCCAATAGTAGAAACCTGCATCAGGTTTTTTTAATGGCAATAAATGACCCAATTCCGATTGGAATAAATCAAATTTGGCACGGTATTGTTGACGATTTTCTTCAACATGTGCTTCATCATTCCATGCGGCGATTGAAGCCAATTGATTCTGTACTGGCATTGCAGCGCCGTGATAAGTGCGGTATTGCAAATAGGGTTTGAGTAATGCGGCATCACCTGCAACAAAACCTGAGCGCATGCCCGGTAAGTTTGAGCGTTTCGAGAGTGAATGGAACACGATACAGTTTTTATAATCATTCCGTCCCATTTCTGCACAAACTTCTAGCAAACCAATCGGTGCTTGATCAAACCAAAGTTCTGAATAACATTCATCAGATGCAATCACAAAATCGTATTGATCTGAAAGTGCAATCAACTTTTTAAATTGTTGTTTAGACAGTACAGCACCTGTTGGGTTACCCGGTGTGCAGACAAATAATAATGCTGTTTTTTGCCACACTTCGGCAGGTACAGCATCAAAATCACCCAAATATCCATTTTCTTCAGTGCAATTGATAAAATAAGGCTTTGCACCAGATAGTAACGCTGCGCCTTCATAAATTTGATAAAAAGGATTTGGCATCACGATATAGGGAGCATCTTCACGTTTAATCAATGCTTGAACAAAAGAGAAGATGCCTTCACGTGTCCCTGAAACTGGCAGGATATGATCTTCCGCACTGATTTGATTCAATTTAAAACGTCGAGTCAGCCACTGTGCGATACTTTGGCGTAGTTCAGGTAAGCCTTTACTGTTTGGATAAGTCGATAAATGTGAAAAATTATCAATAATCGCTTGTTTAACAAACTCAGGAGCAGGGTGTTTAGGCTCACCGATTGAGAGTGGAATCAACGGTAAATTGGCAGGTTGCACATCTTTAAAAAGTTGCGTTAACTTTTCAAAAGGATAGGGATGCAATAATGACAAGCTTGAGTTCATTTAAACAGTTACCACATGTAGGGGCGTATCGAATACGCCCAATTATTGATGGAAATTAAAAATTAAGTTGGATTGCAGATCTGATTCGATGCTTCGTCCAAAGCTGCTTTGAGCATTTCCGCAAACGCTTTCACTTCTTCATCTGTTAGCAACACACCATTTTTCTTGGTGACAAAGAAAATATCTTCGGCACGTTCGCCCAGTGTCGCAATTTTAGCAGAATGAATGTCTAAACCTTGCAGCATAAATAGCCCGCCGATACGTGCAAGTAAACCCGGTTGGTCAAGTGTTGATATCTCGACCATGTGTTGTTGTAAGGTTGGGTTAAGTACAATATCAACCGTATTTTGTATATCAAAATGGCGTAAATGACGTGGTATACGGCGTTGCATAATGCCCGGGTATTGGTCTGAATGATTAAGCGCTTCAACCAATGCCGTTTTTACTTTGTGTTCACGCTCAGGATCGGTAAGTAAAGTACCAAAACGATCCAAAACCAAATAAGTATCTAAACTAAAGGCTGTACTTGCTGTGATAATTTTTGCATCTTGAACATCGAGATTCATACGGTCCAATACTGCAACAGTTGTCGCAAATAGATTAGGTCTATCTCGTGTATAAATAAAGAGTTGAACTGCATCTTCAGCCGCATTACGATGCGCGCGTAAAAGTACCAAAGGTTCAGGATTGTCACCGTGCTGTAAAATCGCCTGTGTATGCCATGCAATTTCGTTTGCTGATTCTTTGACAAAATAGTCATCGCCAAGTTCTTGCCAGACTTTCTCAACTTCAGCCAATGAAAAATCATTGACGAGCAATTCGCTGGCAGCAAATTTGGTGTCTTCAATCAGCATTTGATAATCAACTGGGCGTCCTAAACCAGAACGTACCACATCACGCGAATAGGTATAAAGTTGACGCATCAGAGAGGCGCGCCAAGTGTTCCATAAGTTTGGATTGGTTGCATTAATATCAGCAACAGTCAGTGTATAGAGATAATCTAAATGCTCCATATCACCGACTTTTTCAGCAAATTCCTTTACTTCGTCAGGATCGGAAATATCTTTTTTCTGTGCGGTGAGAGACATGAGTAGGTGGTTGTTGATCAACCATGCAACCAGTTTGCATTCACGCTCAGTAAAGCCATGTGTTCGGCAGAACTTAATTGCATCAATTGCACCCAACTCACTGTGGTCACCACCACGACCTTTGGCAATATCATGAAAAATTGCCGCTAAGTAGACAATATCATGCCTAGAAATCCGTTGGAAAACTGAACTGACAACAGGAAAATCTTTGGCGAATTCTGGTTCTTTAAAACGGCTTAAATTGCGAAGTAATAATAACGTATGTGCATCCACTGTATAAATGTGGAACAGGTCGTATTGCATCAATCCCGTAATTTGCCCAAAAGCGGGGATGTAATTGCCTAAAACGCCGTAACGTTTCATCGAGACCATTGTTTCGTACAGTCGATTGGGTGAACGAATAATCGACATAAACAGCGCTTGGTGTTCGGGATCATCTCTAAAACGCTGATCAATTCGTTTCGCTGCAAGTACGAGTAGTCTTAACGTACGAGCACGTATGCCTGTGATTTCTGGGCGATTTGCCAATAAATAGAATAGCTCTAAAATTGCGCTTGGTGTTTCGGAAAAAACTTTATGATGTTGAACTGCAAGTTTACCATCTACGATTTTAAAACGTTCATTGATTTCTATAATTTGACGGTCATATTCAGTCAAGCGAGGGGTAATGACGGACTCGTTGAAATAAGCCAGTAGCATTTCACTTAGCGTGGAAACCTGTTGTGCGGTACGATAATAACGCTTCATAAACTGTTCAACGCCAAAATTTACTGACTGACCTTCTTTACGAACGTAGCCAAATTTTGCAGCTATTTCACGCTGGTGATCAAACAACAAGCGGTTTTCATCACGCTTTGCTAAACGGTGTAGATGGTTGCGAATTTCCCATAAGAAGCTTTCAGCTTCCTCTAATACACCCAATTCAAATTCAGTAATAAAGCCTAAATGAACGAGGTCGTAGATACGGTTGACACGAAAGTGGCGTTTTGCAATCCAACCAATTTGATTGATATCACGGATACCACCTGGTGCATTTTTGATATCTGGCTCTAAATTACTTTCAGTATTGTTATGTTGAGCATAGCGTTTGGCTTGCTCTGCCATTTTGGCATCATAGAAGGTTTGATCTGTCCATGTTTGTGCAACAATACGACGTGGCCATTTTGCCAGTTGTTCATTTCCAGTAATCAAACGGGCTTCGATCAGCGTAGTTGCTACGGTTAAATCATTGGTTGCTTGTTCTACACAGTTTTGAATCGTACGAACGCTGATGCCCGGTTTGAAATTACCGACATCCCAAAGCGATGAAATAAAAGTAGAAATTAGCTTTTCTTGTTCTTCACTGAATTCATCGTCTGACAAGATCATAATGTCAGTGTCTGAATAAGGCAGCATTTCACGACGGCCATAACCACCGACAGCAAATAAACCTAATTCAGTTTGATCAAGACCGGCATGATTCCATAGAAATATCAGTGCTTCATCAATCGAGTTAGAACGGGCTTTAATAACGTCACGAATAGATTGACCATTTTCATAACTCTCTTGTAATTGTTTTTCTACATCTTTTCGCCATTGATTAATGGCTTGAATATCATGATGACTGGTGACGTAGTTCAACAATGGAGAAGTATTGATCATGAAAATGGTCTTCTATCAAAGTCCCTCTTTATACAAGAGGGCGAGTTGTGATTGTTGCAATGCAAGGGAAGTTTAAACGTTTGTTTTTACGCTCACTTGGTCAGCTGCTTGTTGTGCGAGCTCACGCGCCAAATCTGTACTTTCTGCACGAGCGGTGACAACACCCATACGGCGGCGTTTAAAACCCTCTGGTTTAGCAAATAAGCGTAAGTCAGTATCTGGATTAGCTAAAGCAAGATTTAAGCCAGTAAAACTTAGATTGTTTGAATCTACACCTGCATAAATCACTGCACTTGCAGCAATGCTATGACGAGCCGTGTTGACAGGTAAACCTAAAATTGCACGTGCATGCAGCTCAAATTCATTTTGAAACTGTGATGCTAAAGTGACGAGTCCAGTGTCATGTGGGCGAGGTGAGACTTCACTGAACCACACGTTATCGCCTTTAATAAATAACTCTACCCCAAAAATACCACAGCCACCTAAAGCGGTTGTTACTTTATTGGCAATTCGTTTTGACTCTTGCAATGCAGCCGCAGTCATGGCTTGAGGCTGCCAGCTTTCCACATAATCACCCGCATCTTGGCGATGCCCAATTGGATCGCAGAAGTGAGTTTCGATTTCACCTGTTTCTGGATTTTTAGCACGAACTGTCAACAAGGTAATTTCAAAATCAAAATCAATTTGTGATTCAACGATGACCGTGCCTTGATTGACACGTCCACCTTGCATGGCATGTTCCCAAGCAGCATCGACTTCATCAAAGCTTTTTACGCGAGACTGACCTTTACCAGATGAAGACATCACTGGCTTTACAAAATTTGGATAACCAATATCGTCACAAGCAGCACGGAAGCTTTCTAGTGTATTTGCAAAGCGGTAAGCAGAGGTTGGTAAACCGAGTTCTTCGGCAGCCAAGCGACGAATACCTTCACGATTCATGGTCAAGTTGACTGCTTTGGCGGAAGGAATCACTGTTGCTGTTTGGTTTTGTTCAATTTCAATTAAAACTTCAGTCGCAATCGCTTCAATTTCAGGAATAATAAGATTTGGCTTAACTTTGGTAATTAATTTTTTTAATGCAGATGGATCAGCCATATTCAAGGTATAAGCGAAATGTGCAACTTGCATGGCAGGTGCATGATCATAACGATCTGCGGCGTGTACTTCGACCCCTAAGCGTTGTAAAGAAATGACGACTTCTTTACCTAGTTCTCCAGAACCTAACATTAAAACTTTAAATGCCGAAGATTGAAGTGGAGTTCCTAGCGTGACGCTCATGCGAATAATCCTATCCTGAGTAATTTGTGTTTAAGCATAGCAGAACTTAAGGTTAAATTAAGCTCTAATTGATACAAAAAACATGGTTTTTGTTAGACAAAATATAGTGCTTAAAATGATAGTGATCTGTTTAGACATTTACTTGATAGTTTAGCTGTAATTCATCCGCATTTTGTCCACGGATGCCCCAATTGGCTTTTGGTGTTTCAAAAATTGTGATTTCGATATTTTGGGGTGAAATACCGCATTGTTGTTGAATATTATCAAATATTGTTTGGATCAAGCGCTTTTTCGCCTCAGTTGTACGACCCTCAAACATTGAAATTTCAATAATCGTATAGTTGTCACTACGATCATTAGGATAGATGAAATTGGCTTGCTCTAAAGCAATAAAGCGTTGAAATTTCTTTTCTATTGGATAGCTCAAACTTGTCACCAAAGCTAGATGGATGGCATCTGAAAGTTGATCTCTAAATTGAGTGATCGTTTTATTCAGCGCATAAATTTTTATTTGGGACATTTATCATTTGCTCCGTGATTGTGTTCATACGTATTGTTGATGATTAAACTTCTGTTAGCCACTTTGGACTTTTCCCATCGGGAGAATGAGGAGCGATTGAAGTTCCGCAAGGGGATTTATGAAAGAAGTCTATTCAAAATGAATAAAGTCGAAAAAGAATTGAAAACAGTAACATAGAATCAGTGAATTGAGTCTGCGAATCGTTCGCTTGGTAAATAAGTAACAATGATTGAGAATTCTGTTTAAATTGACTAGCATAAAGCCCAAATGTTTCATCGGCGATCTGATATGTCTAATAGCAAAACTCGTGTGGCGACAATGATGTTGTGCAGCACTTTTTTATTGGCTGCATGCGGTAATTCAAACAACGAAACCGAAAAACGAGTTGAGATTAAACCTGCGCCGAAATTGACCAATGATGCAACCAGTTATGCAAATGCTGCATGGCAACTGATCAATGAAATTGATCCAATTGTTTACAATAAACAAGTGAATGATATCGAAGAAAAAGTGAGAAAGCCGATACGTCAATTGAGTACAGATTGGCGGATCAATGTCAAAATGACGGATTCAGTCACCGAAGGGAAGTATGCGCTCTGTCGTAAAGCCCTAACCAGTTTAGATAGCTGGGCAAGAGATGTGAGAGATAATGCAAATGCCGCTACGCAAAAGCAAGTAAGCTATGAGCGTGATAAAACTCAATGCAAAGATGCGATTGATAATCCTGCTTTGGGGAATACATCTCCTAAATAAGCTAAGCATTCAATTAGCAATCCCTTACATTCCTCAATTTTCAGATTTATAGCTTATATATATTGTTGATTGATTCATCGGCAGAACAAAATCTTGTTCTGCCTTTATTATGGATAAAGCTGAAATAAAATAGCGGATAACCATAGCCTATGTTTTATACCTTATTTGCGTTATTTTAGACAATTATGCAATGCATGCCAGAAAGTTCAATTGGCTTGTTGATGCTGAGAGGTTGAATAAAATCATAAATTGTAAAAGAATAATTTTTAAAAAACGCTGAAACGATTGACTCATTTGTGGCGAATAAGTAGGATGAATTTCCTCAATTACGTAAGGAACCTGTGGCTAAAAGCCAAGTTCTCATATGGATACTCCCAGT
Organism: Acinetobacter sp. NIPH 1852; assembly: GCF_022549455.1. Classification (NCBI taxonomy): domain Bacteria; kingdom Pseudomonadati; phylum Pseudomonadota; class Gammaproteobacteria; order Moraxellales; family Moraxellaceae; genus Acinetobacter; species Acinetobacter sp. NIPH 1852. The sequence continues at coordinate 257,473 of NZ_JAKZGG010000003.1, forward strand.
TTAATTTCTGAAAATATTGGTCAATTCTCTTTCGCTTCCGCCCTTAGTGGGGATGCATTGCTTCTTTTACTATATGTTTTTTTAGCATTATTCTTTTCCTTTCTATGTTCGATTGCAGAAGCAACTTTACTCAGTATTACACCCAGTTATGTCGCAGGTCTAAACGAAACTGATCCTAAAAAAGCCGAACAATTAAGACGATTAAAAGAAGATAATATCGATCAGTCGCTCGCTGCGATTCTGACAGTAAATACAATAGCGCATACAGTAGGGGCGATTGGTGCTGGTGCAAAAGCAGTCACCGTATTTGGTCAAGTCTGGTTTGGCGTTTTTTCCGCGGTCATGACCTTATTGATTTTATTTGCTTCAGAGATCATTCCAAAAACATTAGGTGCTGTGTATTGGCGTCAACTTGCTGGTTTGACAGTGATTTATGTCAATTTCCTAATCAAAATCATGTATCCATTAATTCTCATTTCAGAAAAACTGACCAAGTTAATTTCAGGTGGTAAAAAAGTTCAACAATTTAGCCGTGATGAATTTGTTGCGATGGCAGGTATTGGTAAAGAAGAGGGGATGTTGAATGATCGAGAATCTAAAATTATCCGTAACCTTTTTCTTTTTAAGTCTTTTGATGCCAGTACGGTGATGACACCACGAATCGTTGTCTCTGCATTACAGAAAGATTTGACGGTCGATGAAGTGTTATCTATGCCGACAAGTTCTAATTTTTCACGTATACCAATTTATGATAATGATTTGGATAGTGTAGTTGGATTTGTACTGCGTGAAGATTTGTTGGTTGCTAAAAACCACGGGCAAGGTGGGCATTCGATTAATGAGTTCCGCAGGGAAATCATAACGGTCATGGCAAAAACACCTTTATCTCGATTAATGGAAATCTTACTGGAACAACGTCAACATATTGCACTTGTGGTTGGAGAGTATGGCGATACCAAAGGCGTGGTCACATTAGAAGATGTGGTTGAAACTTTACTTGGTATTGAAATTCTTGATGAAGGTGACAAGGTCGAGGATATGCAAAAACTAGCAAGACAGTTGTGGGAGAAACGTGTTGGGAAAATGGGTATTCATTTAGACCCACCTTCACAATAATAACGATGCCATTGTCGGTGAACGATGTCGACAGTGGCATATTTGGAGCGGAGTCGCTTAAACTTTTTTATTTTTAGACTTTATTTGCTCGGGTAATTCTAGTTTTTTAGATCACCTACTTTTGATAAGGTGATCAATTTTTCAAGATCAATCACCTCAATCTTTTTAAAGCCAAGTTGAATGACGCCTTGCTTTTCAAATAGGTTGAGTGCTTGATTTATGGTTTGTCTTGATACTGTCAGCATATTGGCAAGTTGATCTTGTGAGATTTGAATATTCAGATCGTTAATAGAAGCACGATTGCCATAACCTTCCAAAATAAAAAGTAAACGTTGTGCTAAGCGTTGCGTGAGACTTTGTGTTTGAATAGCGATTTGCTCTAAAAAGACGTAGCGTAATTTTTGGCTGGTGAGTAAGGCAAAGTAATACCAATAGTATGGATACTGCGCCAAGATATCATTTAATGGCTGAGCAGGTATTTGTAGAATTACACTTTTTCTGAGAGCTATCGCATCATGCGAACGCGGTTGTTTATCGATTAAAGAAATTTCACCAAACCACATAATCGGTTCAGCAATGGCAGCAATCGCCTCATTACCGTTTACGTCTATATAACCCAAGCTGATTGAACCTTCGAGTACAGCATATACACCATCAAAAGGATCTTGAGCGTTAAACACAGCAGCGTTTTTTTCTACTGTATATTTTCGGCTATGTTGAATAATAAATTGCTGGAAAGCTTCTGAAATTTGATTAAACCAAGCGTTTTGTTGTAACTGTTTGATATGAATTGGTTCTAACACAAAATTTCCTTTGCAAAAAATAAATCCATTTGTCAGCTACATGACAACTTCATGATGATACTTCTTATAGATTAGCAGCATAAACCAATTGTAAGAGGAATAAATAATGACAAATTTGGAACGTCTACTTAGTCAATATGCTGCTTATCATTTAGATCGTAATAATATTGTGACCCATTTTATAGGGATACCTTTAATTGTTTTTTCACTTTTATGTTTAACCGCACGCGCTGGAGTAGAAATATCAGGCTTTTCGGTGACTTTGGCAATGTTACTGATTGTGCTAAGTAGCATTTACTATATATCACTGGATAAGTTGTTTGGCTTTTTAATGCTGATCTTATATGTATTGGTTTACCCATTGGCCGTGAAAATCGCAGCTTTGGCAACCTGGAGTTGGTTCGGGGCAAGTGTTGGTATTTTTATCGTAGGCTGGCTATTTCAATTTGTTGGGCATTATTTTGAAAAGAAAAAGCCTGCATTTGTCGATGATCTGATTGGTTTAGCGATTGGTCCATTATTCGTTTTGGCTGAGTTTGTTTTTCTACTCGGCTTCCGTAAATCTTTACACCAACGTATTTTAAAAGAGGCACAAAAGAAACGTGCAGCGATGGATATGAAGCAGCAGATTGTTTCTTAAAATACAGATTCAAAAAAAACCGCTAATAAGGTCATTATTAGCGGTTTGGAAAATCAAAAAACGATTTAGACGTTAAAACGGAAGTGAAGCACATCACCGTCTTGAACAACGTATGTCTTACCTTCTAAACGCCATTTTCCTGCTTCTTTCGCACCGCTTTCACCGTTGTATTGGATGAAATCATCGTAAGCAACACATTCAGCACGGATAAAGCCTTTTTCAAAGTCAGTGTGAATCACACCTGCCGCTTGTGGCGCAGTTGCACCTACTTTTACGGTCCAAGCACGAACTTCTTGTACGCCCGCAGTGAAGTAAGTTTGTAAGCCAAGAAGTTTATAACCCGCACGAATCACCACGTTCAAGCCCGGTTCTTCCATGCCCATTGCTTCTAAAAACTCCGCACGATCTTCATCTTCTAGTAATGAAATCTCAGCTTCGATTTGGTTGCAAAGTGGAACAACGATTGCATTTTCTTCCGCAGCAAGTTTTTGTACTGCTTCAAGATGCGGATTATTTTCAAAACCATCTTCTGCTACGTTTGCAATATACATGGTTGGTTTAAGGGTCATTAAACCAAAACCACGGACTAATTTGCGATCATCATCAGAAAGATCAGCTGCGCGTGCTGGTTTGCCTTCATCAAGTAATGGCTGGATTTTTTCTAAAACAGCTTTGGTTGCAAGCGCTTCTTTGTCGCCACCTTTTGCTGACTTTGTTAAACGTAATAATGCTTTTGCAACCGTATCAAGGTCAGCAAGTGCAAGTTCTGTATTGATGGTTGCGATATCGTCTAATGGATCAATTTTTCCATTTACATGAATGACATTTTCATCTTCAAAACAACGTACTACGTGTGCAATCGCATCGGTCTCACGGATGTTGGCAAGGAATTGGTTTCCTAAACCTTCACCTTTAGATGCACCAGCAACCAGACCCGCAATATCAACAAACTCCATTGTGGTTGGAATAACACGCTGTGGCTTTACAATCGCAGAAAGTTTGTCTAAACGTGGATCAGGAACAGGAACAATCCCAGTGTTGGGTTCAATGGTACAGAACGGAAAGTTTTCAGCAGCAATTGCTGCCTTTGTTAACGCATTAAATAATGTAGATTTACCTACGTTTGGCAGACCAACAATACCGCAATTAAAACCCATGAAACCACTCACAAATGTGTTATTTAAAAATTGTTGCTGATTTTACATGAAAGCCATGACAAAGTCAGGTCATGGCTTAAGTGGATTATCAATTCGCGGTTAAACTTTGCGTTTATCGAGCTGTTTGGCAATATTATCGCCTGTACTTTGAACCAACATGACTAAAACGATTAGCACTACAATCACCGCCAACATCACTTGCATATCAAAACGTTGATAACCATAGCGATAGGCGATATCACCGAGACCGCCAGCACCAATGGCACCTGCAATCGCAGAGGAGCTGATCATGGTGACAATGGTCACGGTAAAGCCCGCAACAATGCCCGGCAAGGCTTCAGGAAGTAATACATGCCAAAGAATTTGTTTGCGATTACAACCCATGGCTTGTGCTGCCTCAATTAAGCCTTGATCAACTTCACGAAGACTGACTTCAGCAATACGGGCAAAGAAGGGAATCGCGGCGATGGTCAAAGGCACAATTGCCGCCAAAACGCCATAACTGGTACCAACGATCCAGCGGGTAAAGGGAATCAACGCCACCATTAAAATCAGAAAAGGCACAGAACGGGTAATATTAATTACCCAACCTAAAGACTGATTGATTTTCTTGGAAGGATAAATCCCAAAATCAGCAGTACTCACCAGAATTAGGGCAATTGGTAGACCAATCAGAAAAGCAAAAATGGCGGAAACACCGACCATGACTAAGGTATCGGTCGTGCCTGTCAGTAACAGGTCAATGAGTTGATTGTGCATAGCCGATCACCTCAAGTTGCGTTATTGCGTGATGCATTTCTTTTTGTAGCTTTTTTAAGTCTAATTCCATATTGTGAATACCAACGATCAGTGAACCTATCGTATGTTGCTGAATGGTATTGATTTGACTGTGATAGACCTGAACAGGATGCTTAATGAAGTTGAGTAACTCATATAAATCAGGAACCGATTTAGATTCACTGACATATTTCAGTTTTAAAATTTGATGCGTCGTGTGCTGATCAAAAGTTTGGCTCAATTCAAAAGGTAAATTGAGCTGTTCTAGCTTGAGTAATTCCTGCGTAATCTGTTGTTGTGGATTGGAAAATACCGACCAGACTTGACCCGATTCAACAATTTCACCTTGATCAATCACGATGACTTGATCGCAAATCTCTTGGATGACTTGCATTTCATGGGTGATCAAGACAATGGTTAAACCCAAGTCTTGGTTAATTTGTTTTAATAAGGACAGAATATTGGCGGTACTTTCAGGGTCCAGTGCTGAGGTGGCTTCATCACAGAGCAGGATTTCAGGCTGAGAAACCAAGGCACGAGCAATCCCGACACGTTGTTTCTGCCCACCAGAAAGTTGAGCAGGATAGTCATTCCGCTTTGCTTCTAAGCCAACCAGTGTCAGTACATCATTAACTCGCTGCTCAATTTCAGCCTTGTCATAACCTGCGATACGTAGCGGTAAAGCCACATTTTCCCACACAGTTTTGGCAGACATTAAATTAAAATGCTGAAATATCATGCCGATTTTCTGCCGAGTTTTGATCAGTTCGGCATGGCTTAGTTCAGCAATATTCTGCTGGTGAATCAAAATACTGCCCGTATCAATCGCTTCAAGACCATTCAAGGTACGGATCAGTGATGATTTACCTGCACCGCTTTTTCCAATAATCCCAACAATCTGTCCTTTGGGAATATCGAGATGAATGTCTTTTAAGGCATGTAAGCGTTTGCCCTGTACTTCATAAAACTTATTTAAATCGCGTATTTTCAGATGTGGAACTGAAAAATCAACTTGTGAACCAAAACTCACCATGATTGTTCTCCTTATTTCCAGCCCGAAAACCAGAGCGTTGGACCAAAATCACGATCTAGTGCAGCTTTAACTTTTGCTGAGTTTTGATAAATCTCGACAAATTTCTGTAGTTTATGGTCTTTGTCCTGATAGTCGTCACGTACCACAAATAAAATTGCATAGCGCTTATTGGTGTTGTCATCAAACAATAAGGCACTTTCAGGATCAGCCGTTTTGGCTAAACGTAAGTAATGTGGATAGCCAAAAGCGAGATCAACATCATCAATCGCACGTGCAGTCTGAGGGCCTTCAACTTCAGTAAATTTCAGGTTCTTCGGATTTGCTGTAATGTCTTTCAGTGCAGAAAGGTGATTATTACTGTCTTTAAGTTCAATCAGCTTCGCTTGTTGCAATAGTAATAGTGCACGACCTTGATTGACTGGATCATTGGGAATGGCAACAGTTGCTCCATTTGGAAGTTCATCAAAACTTTTATATTTTTTTGAATATAGTCCGACATGTGATGCCGCACCCACTGCAAAAGATTTTAATTTAAAGCCTGTTTCTTTAATGGCATTATCCAAGAATGGTTGATGCTGGAAAAAGTTCGCATCAATATCCCCGTGATTTAAGGTGATATTGGGCGTATTCCAATCCGAAAACTCGACGAGTTTGACATTCAAACCTTGTTGTTTGGCTTCATCCGCAGTGACTTGTAGTGGATGTGCAAAAGAAGGGCTAATCCCAATCACTAGCTCGCTACTATGATTCTGTCTTTGTTTATTCCAAATCAATAAGGCAATAATCGCAACAACGACGACAAGACCAATACCCAACCATTTTTTAGAGGCTGTTTGAGCCATATATTTCTCCAATTCTTTATTTAGTTAAGCACTTAGGTTTTCAATTATTTTCAATTCGTTGCTATTTTTATATTTGCTACATCGAAACTGATCGGCAGGATGGCTTGCTGCTAAATGATCACCTTGAGCAAAAAGCTTATTGCGCAATGAACCTGTGGCATATTCAGTTTTATAACGTCCACGCTGCTTTAACTCTGGAATCACCAGCCGAATAAAATCATGATGAGATTCTGGAGCAACGGTACGAGTCAGGTTAAAACCATCAATGCCCGTTTGATCGAGTAGCTCAATCAGATATTCCGCAACTTCAACACCACTCCCGACAATCAGCGGATAACGTCCACCCAAAACATGCTGTGCTTTTAAGTCATTTTTACTGATGCGCTGTTCTTTAAACTTTTCATTGACGGAAGCAATGCTATTGCTCTTTTGATAGGGGATTGCTTCATCATCTTCAAACTTAGCAAGGTCGATGCCGACGGAACTCGCATAATGCGCTAAACCTGCTTCTGGGCTGGCATATTGGCGATATTCAGCCAGTTTCTGTTGAGCAAGTTCATGTGTTTCAGCCACAACGACGGTAATGCCGACAAAGATTTTAATTGCATCTTCATCTCGACCTTGTTGCTGTGCTTGTAGTCGTATCTTATTGACTTGCTGACGAATATTTTCTGGTTGATCACCACCAATAAAAATACATTCCGCATGACGCGTGGCAAACTGTAGTCCTTTCGGTGAAGCACCTGCTTGGAAGAGTGTTGGCGTACGTTGAACCGAAGGCGCAACTTGAAATACCCCTTGGCTTTGGTAATATTGCCCTTGATGATTGATCGAGTGAACCTTATTAGGATCAGTAAAAACGCGCTGTTGTTTATCTTTTTTTAAGGCATCATTTTCCCAAGAGCCTTCCCAATATTTATAGCAAAGTTGTAAAAATTCCTCGGCCTGATCATAACGGGCATCGTGATCTTTTAGACCTTTTTGCCCGATCAAGCGTTCAGCACTATCTAGATAGCCTGTGACAATATTCCAGCCTAAACGACCTTGGGTTAAATGATCCAAACTGGCAAAACGCCGTGCAAATTGATAGGGCTGTTCATAGCTTAGATTGACAGTCACGCCAAAGCTTAAATTCTGTGTGACCAAAGCCATGGCCGAAATCAGGGTAGAGGGATCATGGCTTGGCAATTGGATTGATTCTTTTAAGGTCAGATCGATCCCATTTTGGTAGACATCATAAACGCCCGTAATATCAGCTAAAAATAAACCATCAAACAAACCTTGTTCTAAAGTTTGTGCGAGTTCAGTCCAATAACTCAGCTCATTAAAACGGTATGATTGATCACGTGGATGCGTCCACAAACCATGATTGATATGACCTACAGAGTTCATATCAAAGGCATTCAGTAAAATTTTCTTCGGGATACTTTGACTCATCACAGCGTCCCTCGGCGTGGTGGTAAGATACCGTTCAGGACATAATTGCCAATAAAGTAATATTTCCAGCGTGCAGCATCATGTAAGGTGTGTACACGCGCATTACGCCAGTGACGATCAAGACCATCAGCACGTTGACTACCACGACTGCCAGCCAACTCAATCAATTTCGATGATGCTTTCAAAGCCGTTTCAGTGCTATGCGCACGTACTTTGGCGACATCGATTGAAGCTTTGGCTAAGCTTTCTGGATTGAGTTCATATCTGGCAGCATCAACAGATTGAGCAGCTTGTTTGAGGAGTAATTCGCTGGCTTTGACATCGGTTGCCACGCGACCGAGTTCAGACAGCGTTAATGGGTCTTGTGTCGCGGATTCAATATTGGCATCAACCCACGGACGAGCTACACGGACACGTTCTAGGGTTTCTTCAAACGCTGCACGCGCAATCCCAACTTCAATCGCAGCATGCATGATCTGAGCAAATGGACCCACTAAAGACAACTGCTTAAAGGCAGTATCAAAAGGAATCACATCCTCTTTGGCAACCAAAACCTGATTAAACTTTACTGTGCCGCTACCTGTGGTACGTTGCCCAAAGCCAGACCAGTCATCAACCAGTTCTAAGCCTTGACTGTCGCGTTGTACAAAAGCCAAAAATTCGCGACCTGTTTCATCCACCACTAGGGTTGGAATACGATGCGCAAACAAACTGCCTGTGCAATAAAATTTTTCCCCTTGAATCAGATAACCTTTTTCGCTTGGGATTAAAGCTGTTTGTTTATGTGCAGAGGTACGGGTCTTAAACTCTGCCAGTGCATTACCGAAACGAGCACCTTGTAAAACTTCTTGATAGAGACGTTTCTTTTGTTGTCCCGTGCCTGTATTACGCAGCACTTCCAAAGCATAGAAATGATTTTGTGGAATTTGACCAATTGAACCATCCGAACCACTAAATAAAGCGATGACTTTGGCAACGGTTAGACTTGAAACGTCTGCACCACCATACTGTTTAGGTACGGTAATCGCCCATAAACCTGATTGGCTATAGGCTTCGATTTCTGCGAAAGGTAAGTTCCGATTGGCATCACGTTCAACCGCAGCTTGTTTAAACTGTTGACTCAGCTTTGTGGCAATTTCCAATGCTTCTTCATCACTTTGAATGATATGAGCCGCTTTAAAGTTGGTTTTGGCGAAACCTTGTAATTCTTGATATGAGGTCACAGTGATTTACTCCTTAAATCCAAGCATGGCGGGCAGGGTGAGTATCATTGAGGTAATAATCACCAATGGCATGGAATTTCCAACGCACAGGATCATGTAGGGTGTGCACACGAGCATTACGCCAATGCTGATCGAGGTGATGTTTGCTTAAGCTGGCACGGCTACCGCCAAGTTCGAGTAGTTTTTCGGAGATTTGCAGGGCGGCATCATTGGCGTAGATTTTTGCTTCCGCCACCAGAATCGAGGCACGAGCGGCTTGTTCAGCAGAAATTTCCGTGAGTTGATCAAGCTCATCCAGATATTCAGCGGCATCATCCAGTAATAAAATGGCTGCATCGAGTAAAATATTGAGCTTACCAACTTCTTGTAGGGTGTAATGTTCTTCACTGGCTTTTTCTACACCTGCATCAACAATTGGACGTGCTTTACGAATGCTAGACAAGGTGTCATCAAAGGCAGCCTCAGCAATGCCAACATCAATGGCAACTTGTAACAGTTGAGAATACGCACCGCGAACATTTGGGGTGTCGGCAATAATGCGCTCATCAAAAAATAAGGCTGGGTCTGCAACAACATTGCTCAATCTAACTGTTCCACTGGCTGTGGTACGTTGACCAAAGCCATTCCAGTCATTAATCACGTCAACACCAGTAGCATGTCGATCAATGATTGCCAATACTGTATGCCCATCTGGATGCAGTGCTCGAATTGTTAACCAGTCTGCAAAGCTGGTTCCTGTTGAGTAAAATTTTTCCCCGTTTAAAAGGTATTGACCATTTTCTAAAGTTAAAGTGGTTTGAATGGCTTTGCTATCTTTAGAGTTTTTTTCTGGGCCACCGTTAGCGATACGTTTACCTGCAAGAATTTCAGCATAGATAAACTGCTTTTGAGCATCTGAACCTGTGATATTAATAAAATTTAACAGTCCGAATTGGTTTTGTGGGATCTGACCTACATTGGCATCGGCTTTACTTAAAATACGAAACACATGTGCCAAGGTCTTATTGGAGACAAAAGCTCCTCCATATTGTTGCGGTACACGAATGCCACCTAAACCTTTTTGACTAAACTGATTGATTTGTTCTGTTGGTAAAATACGATCTTGATCTCGTTTATTTCGTTCTTCTAATGCAAAGTCAGCAACTTGATAGGCAGCATTGATGGCCTGCTGATCATTTGAAATCAGTTGTACTGGAGCTTGGATCACTGATGGATTACTGGACATGTGAGCACCTCTAATAGATAAGAGGGACTTTACAAAAGTTTTACTTTTCCACTAAATCATCAGATGTGGCTTATATATCACAATAATTATTAAGTTTTTTTTGTGAGAAAAATAACAGAAAAAATGATATTAAATTTTTAATTAAAACAATTGTTTATCAGGTGTAATGTTTGGTTGGTTAGTACAGAAAAGTATTTTTCTATGAAAGAAATGAATAATCTAACCAGAAAAAGAGATAAAGAATTTTAGCCAAAATAAAAAAAGATAGAGCGAAAAGGACATTGTATTCATTAGATTTTACTTCTAAAGTATGAAAAACCTTATGTTTGATTGAATAGAAAAATAAATTTGGAGTATATATGCGGGTTTTATACCAATTTCCTTTATCTCATTATTGTGAAAAAGCTCGCTGGTTGTTAGATCATAAGGAATTGGATTATGTGGCACATAATTTAATTCCTGGTTTTCATCGTGCGTTTACCTATCTAAAGTCAGGGCAATATTTATTGCCGATGTTAAAAGATGACAAGCAGTGGATCGCTGATTCAACTCAAATTGCTTTGTATTTAGATACTACTTATCCAGAACATGCTCTGTTAAGACGTGATGAACAATTACGTGATCAAGCTTTAGAGATTGATGAACTGTCTAGAGAACTTGGTATCCATGTACGCCGTTGGTCATTGGCTCAGGCACTATCTGTGGGGGATCATCCCCTTGAAATTATGATGGGTGAGCAGGGCTATCTACGTCAGTTTGAAAAGATTTCCAAACCTATTTTAAAGAGTTTAGTCTCGACGAATTATAAGCTGAACCCTGAAAAAGTGGCTCAATCAAAAATTCGTATGACTGAACTCATCAACGATTTAAATCAACGCCTGATTGATAATCAAGGACGTTATATGGTGGGTGATCGTCTTGGTTTGGCTGATATTGCTGTGTGCTCAATGCTTGCACCTTTATTGATGATTAAAGGTACGCCGTGGGAGTTGGAAAATGATGATGTTGATCTCCTCACAGGTGAGCTGAAACAGTATCATGATGACTTAAATGATTTGCCCCTTGGACAATATGTACAACGCATTTATGCCACTGAGCGTAATGCGCGAGTCGATTGGCGCGGGCTTTAGCAATGATTGTTTAATAAGTAAATATTGCAGAAACCGAGTGAAAAATAAGCTCGGTTTTTTGTTGTTTCATCTATTTGAAATTCGATTGATATATGATTTTGAATAACCGCATTAAGCAGTTCATCTAAGAAGCTTTTTCAAAATGAATGTCATTTATCTCAATGGAGCATCATCAGCAAAATGACCTGTTGGAAAATATGATACTTTCGGTCTAATAGCATCTGATAAATGAAAAAATAACAGTTTGAATATGTACATATCAAATTGGGTCGAAATTTATCAATTTAATATGAGAACTAAGACAATCAGCTAATCAATTAAAGACAATTGTATATATAATAATCCTTAGTGCACTAGTCGGTTTTAGTCTGTGATCCAGAACTAAAAACATAAAAAAAGAGGGAATACCATGAAAAAGCTGCAATTTATAGCAGATTGCCCTAAACATGGGGTAATTGATCATCCACCCAATGAATGCTATATCACGCAAGAATACGTGGCTGCACTACTATATAAACAATTAGAACAATATGGCTTCGATGCACAACATATGCGTCATGAGCATGAAAAAATTGAAGTTTGCATTGATAATCATCAATTACCACTCTCTATTTTATGTTCTCAGCAAGATACAGAAGGTCATATTCTGTGCGAGATCTCTGCAAATCCACAACAAGAGCAAGTTTGGTTTGAAAAAATCGAAACCCAAAGTATTATTCGTCAGCTTGCGCAAGCAGTTGAAAATAGCTTAAAAGCAGAGCATAGTTTCTCTCAGTTTGTTTGGAAAAGTTAGTTTCTCGATCTTATATGTTAGTTAACCCGAATCGTGCTTAAGCCAATGATTCCATTACTCGAATGGTTGGCTTGTTTTGATGACATAATTGGTAAGCACATAAAGATGCATAAATTC